>JAAKFP010000280.1 GCA_011065005.1 Chlamydiota bacterium
GGTTGAAATCTCATTAATTCTGTGCAGAGTGCTTAAGAAAGAATGAAAAGGAGGAGAAAAATGACAAAAAAGTTATTCAAACTGGCTTTCTAGGGGTGATTTTTTTATAGTCCGAATTGCTGGGGTTTGAGAGGAATAATCCTAGAAAACGCAGTTGAAAATGATCTATAAGTGCAAGATTTTGCACTTATAGATCATTTTCAACTGCGTTTTCTAGGATTATTCCTCGCCCTGTTTCTTTAGATGTTCGAGCAGCCCTTCACAGGCGTCTTCGATCATGTCCATAACAAGATCAAATCCCCCTTGATCGGAATAGTAGGGGTCGGGAATTTCCTGGTCTTTATACGTTCTACTGAAGTCGGTGGCTAGATGAATTTTCGCTTTATGCTGAGGTTTTTTGGCCCAGCGGTGCAATTCGTACATCACACTATGGTCGACGGCTAGAATATAATCGAATGTTTCGAAGAAATCGGGGTTAAAAGGTTGCGCTCGGCTGCACAAAACGATTCCTCTGGCCTCAGCGGCACGTCTCATTCTCTCATCGGGTAAATTTCCCTGATGCCAATCCCCGAGTCCACAACTTTCCACATGAATGTCAGAAGGAAACTTTGAGGATTTTGCCATATGCAACAGCACTCCTTCCGCACATGGAGAACGACAAATATTTCCAAGGCAAACAAATAAAATCGAAGTCATATTAATAACATTTATTGCACATCCGCTGCACATCGGATTCCATAGGTGCTGTTTACTGTTCCCGGGTTATTTCGATGTCTTCTCGAACATCGAAGATCCTCTTTTAAACTCTTCCAACATCCACCCCTTAGGACTCTATATACCCCTTGAAGAGGCCCTTTAGGATTAATGGGCTCTTGTATAGATGTTTCGTAATAGTTGTATCCATACCAATCTTGACACCACTCATAGACATTCCCCGCCATATCGTAAAGACCATATCCATTTGGTGGATAGCTCTTCACCGCAGTTGTGTCTGAACTGAAAAAGTTTGCTTGTGATTTTTCCACATCTTCTCCGGAAGGAAACAAGGGATTCTCCAACCCTCCAAATATAGCGACTTCCCATTCCGCCTCAGAAGGTAACCGCTTCCCTACCCATTTAGCATAGGCAACGCCTCCATACCATGTAACCCCTACAACTGGATGTTTGATATATCCCGATTCAATACTGAACTTCCCTTTACTGCTATTGATGCGGGAATCTTTCAATCTGATGATATCATTGTGATTCCCATCTTTCACGCCTCCCATCACTTCAAGGAAGCGAACAAACTGCTCATTGGTCACAGGATGAACTTCTATGGCAAAACTATCCAAGGTGATTTGATGGTGAGACATTTCATCTCTGTTGCCATCATTGCTGCCACGAAAAAAAGTGCCTCCTTTTACAACGACCATCTCTGTTTGGAGAGGTTCGATGTTTGACTGTTCCTTTTCCTCTGGAGTATACTGTTTTACAGAGGAATCCACCCGAAAAACTGCTGCAGGATCGGGGTCATGTAGAGGACGTTCTAATTGTGTTGAAAGAATAATGGGACGCAAAGATGCATCATCTTCCGGCTCATAAGTTTCCTTTTTAGGTTCTGAGCAAGCCGGAGTTGTTTGGGTTGAAGCCTTAGTTTGCTGGATGAGAGTTTCTGCCGTAGGATGTGAAACATCAGTAGGTTGACCCTCTTTTACAGCATCCAAGGTGGGGAGAAGTTTTTCAGGTCTATTCATTGGGTTGGTTTGCATGCACGACTTCAAAAGGTCATCCCAATGGAATTGTAGATTTGGTAAGCGTGCTGAAGGCATATCGAAATAGCCTTCAGGAAACTCACCCATGAGCAGGTAGTATGCCAGAACACCAAATGCATAGGCATCGATCTGCAATTCTGTTGGATAGGTCGACTCTACATTTTTCTGTTCGGGAGCAAGGAAATTGAAGCTTTGTTGAAAAGAAGTGTGTAAGGGTGAAGCCTTCTCAGCGTTGACTGACCCTTTCGTCATTTTCTTTGCCAATCCTAAGCTTTCGGCAACTGCCTGATAAGCTCGAGTAAGAAATGTTCCCACCCCGATGATACGTGTGAGTCCAAAATCGGAGAGGTAATAATTCAGCCCCTTGTCCCTTTGGCTGACCAGAATATTGTTGAGTTTGATCCCTCTATGTGCCATCCCTTTGCCTGGTCCCTTGGAATGATGGGCGTAATCGAGAGCATCAGCAATTTGATGAAGAAGGATGAATGTTTCTTCTTCAGATAGGCGGCCGCCTCGGTCTTGTAAATAATGTGCAAGATTTGTCGTTTCTCCAACGTTATCGACAATGCAGTCTGTGACTAAAAAGTAATGCCCCTGGTCATAGGAAATATTATGCGTTTTTACAATATGAGGGTGTTCCAGCATGGATAACTGTCCGACCTCTTCCTCAAACCTTTGGATGAAGGCTCTATCTGAACAGAGATCATCGGGAAGAACTTTTAAGGCGAACTGCTTTTTCATAAAGCGGTGTTCTGCCAAATAAACAGCCCCTAAGGCGCCCTGTCCGATCTGTTTGATTATGTTATAATCGCCAAGAACCTGGTTTTTATTCATAATGTCCCCACAATATTATGGTGATAGGTGAAGGATGAATCACAATCATTCTTCCCCTAAAAGTTTCTCTGCAGCCTGAACGGCACGGCTATACTGATACCATTCATGAGTTTTTTTTATAAAGCGCATACCAACATCTTTTTGTTCCGTTTCCACACATTGTTGCACATAAAAGGAGATCTCTGAACGAGGGATAACAATATTATTCTCAACGATTTTGTTCAAGTACGTTCTAACTCGTGTTGGCTTATCTTCATCCCTAGAGAATGCAATAATGAGCTTGTATAAGGCATGATCATTTGGGTATCTCTCCAATGCTTCAGAAACATGGCTGATCACTTTTTCTCTTTGATCCTCACGATCTTGAAGTGTCCGCGCCCGCTCAAAGAGCTTAATATGAAGAACAGATTTTGTTTTATGGGCTATGTAGTGGTGTGGATATAACTGATAAGAGGTGAAAAAGTGGTCAAAAAACTCCTCAAAATTCCCCTGATTGGCGCAGGCTGCAGCAATGATAAAGCGCAAGAGGTGATACTCATCATTTTGACTGAGGACCGGTCCATATTTTTGCAAAATCTGCGAGGCAGTACTATGTGCTGAAGCAAGCCCATGCTCAAGATAAAGATGCAACGCTTCCTCGTACAATTGAAGCTCCTCCCTAGAAGGTTCAAGTTGCTGATTTGGAGATGCCTCCTCAAGAGCTTCCAGAAAGATATGGAATGCTTTTTCCTGCTCTTGATCACGATAAAGTAAAATGGCAAGCTTCCCCTTGAGAAGGGCTATTTCGTTTGGTGTAGCGCGTTCAATCTTGTCCTGGAACCTTTCAATCGCATGCTTGACCTGTTCCTGTTCTTCTGTTAAAGGACTTGCGAGTAGAAGAGCTGCCAAAAGAGGGGTCATTGTTTTGTCGTGTGCTGCCTGTTCGTTGCTAAGCTAAACACTATAGCAACTTGTCATTTTCGTTTCATTATTTTCCTGTAACCGTTCAGACAATGCCATCAACTTAGGAGGCTAGAAGAAATAACCTTTACATTTAGGCTGTTATAGCTCTTCAGTTGCGAGGCGCAAATCTGCAGTCAACTTATTAGTTTCCAAAGATTTGCAACAAAGCAAGTGAAGATGATA
>JAAKFP010000281.1 GCA_011065005.1 Chlamydiota bacterium
TTGCTCCACTCTTGAGATTTCTAAATCCTGAACAGGGAATATTTTTTTAAGGACATTTTTTTGAGATATATCAAAAATCTTTAGACTCAGACTTTCTCCTTTGGTTTTTCCTAAATACGAATAGTCAAATGTGCGATACTGATAATAAACAGGTTTAAGAACAGTCATTTTACTTCCTCATGTTAGTCTTTTCGTTAGAGAATAGCACATAGCCATCAATTCGATCAAACTGAAGGATAGGAAAAACAATGGGGTCCACTATAAAACACCCTAATATTTCTTTGCGTCTTCGCGTCTCCTAAATAACAAAAATGCAAGAAACTAATAATCAGCCATTTAAAAACACCGTATTTTTTGTTATTTCCCGGTAGGGGGCATGAAGAGACTGGCACGCTTTGCGTTTAAAAAAACTCTTCTTCGATGCCTTCATCCTTCCGCCTTCACTTGTTCTGTTGCCAGAAGGCGGGGACCATTACGGCAAGAACAGCGAGGAATTCAAGTCGACCGAAGACCATGAGAAGGGAAGAAAAAATCAAGCCAAAGTCTGAAAGGAAAGCAAAGGATTCCGTTGGTGCAGCCATTCGAAATCCAATGCCGATATTGTTGATGAGTAATGTGACCAGAGAAAGAGCGCTTTGAGGGTCGATCCCATCGACGATAAAAATGAAGGTGGAAGACACCGCAATGGAAATAACAATGAGAAAATAGCACAGCACCATGATTGCTGAACCGGTATCGATTTCACGCTTTCCAAGCTTTTGTCGTCGCACGGTTTCAGGACGAAATAAAGACTCCACTTTGTATTTAGCAATATAGAAAAGCATATAGGGGCGGGCGACCTTCATTCCGCCTGCGGTGGATCCGGACATGCCTCCGACAAACATGATGATAAGCATCAATGCCTGAATGGTAGCTGGCCACAGATCATAGTCCTTGGTGACAAAACCCGTGGTCGTCATGGCGGAGACCAACTGAAAAGTACCATAGCGGATAGACTCTTCTAAAGAGAAAACACCTTCGGTTTCTCCTAGCCTTGGTATTTTGTCGGTACCAACGAGGAAATAGACCACAAGACCGGAGCTAAAGAGAATGAGGAAAAGATATAGAAAAAATTCAGGTTCATAAATGCGATAGAATTTACCCCTGAGAGAATAAAAATAGAGCGAAAAATTAATGCCGGCAAGAATCATAAAGGCGATAATAATCCAGTCTGTGTAAACATTATTAAAAGCGCCGATGCTTGCGGTTTTGGCAGTAAATCCACCCGTTGACACCGTAGAAAATGTGATTGTTATCGCATCAAACCAGTCTAAGTCATGGTTCGTGACCATTAATAGAATGACCTGAAGGATCGATAGTCCGACGTAGATCTTCCATAGTTGTGAAGCCGTTTCTTTGATACGAGGGGTAAGAGAATCTTTGATCGGCCCAGGAACCTCTGCTTGGAAGAGAACCTTCCCTCCCACTCCCAAGACGGGAAGAATCGCTACGAATAAGAGCACAATTCCCATGCCCCCCAACCATTGTGTGAAACTGCGCCAAAATAGCAAAGCCTTGCTGACAGCTTCGATCCCTTCGTAGAGTATTTCGTTTGTTTTCGAATCGCGTACAGGGGTGATCGTTCCCCAGTAAGAATAAACGGTAGTATGTGTTCCGTAGAAAGTTTTTCGGATCGGTATTTCGTCGCCTGTATCGGGATCATATTTTTTTGCTTGCATTGTTGTCGCGCCGGTGGTTGTGAAGCCAGAGGTGGCTTCAAAATACGCATGGAAAGGGTCTTCTAGTGTCTTACTAAGGTAGAATGGCAATCCTGCGATGGCCGGTGTCAGAAACCAAATGATCACAACAGTAACTAGTCCTTCCCTTCGATACAGATTTCCTTTTGAGTGCCGTCCGATATAACGACAAATTCCAGCGAGAGCCAAGCAGGCGAGTATGCTCCAAAAGAAGTCTATCGTCGTATGGGGTTGGGGGTGTGTTGAAGGATCTGCTCCAAATTGAAAATATGCTGCCAGAAAAAAAGGAATCGATAGAGCTATCGCGAGCCCAAAGAGATAATATCCTAAGATCTTACAAATGTCTTTATATAGCATGATTGCCCATCAATCAGAAGATTTTCTCCAACTCCGCAACATGGATAGGGTTTGTAATTACGATCACTGTATCTCCGGGTGAAATGATTCGATTTCCATTAGCAACCATAATGCGTCCACGATTTTGGATCATTGCGATCAAGAAATCTCTTGGCAGAAGAGGTCCTAGTTCCGACAGAGGGATTCCCACTACTTTGGAATCAAGAGATACATTAATTTCCATGATTTCCGCTTGATTTTCGTAAAAAGAAACCAGCGAAGTTACTGTTCCAGACAAAATTTGGGATAATATGTGGTCTGCCGTGCTAATTCGGGGCGAGACAGCGTGATTGATTCCCAGTTGGCTAGAGAGCGGAGCATAGTTTGTGTTCGAGAGAGTGACAACAACATCATCACAACCCACCTCTTTTCCCAAAAGTGCAGAAACCATATTGACTTCGTCGCTATTCGTACACGCAACAAAAACCTCTGCGATGCCAATTTTTTCCGCTTTAAAGAAGTCAATGTCGGTGCCGTCGTGATTCATGATTGTGCAGTTGGGCAACTGATCAGCTAGGTAACGACATCTTTCATAATCTTTATCAATGATGCGAACATCTATGGAGCGTTGTTCTAACATTTTAGCGAGGTTTAGGCCCGTCAGGGTTCCACCAATAATGACCACGGATTGAATCGCTTTTTGTGGTACACCGATGAAATGATGGAGTTCGCTGATCGCTTTTGTTTCGCCGATGAAAGTTACTTCATCTCCAGGGAGAATACAATCCTCTCCGTGTGGGAAAATGACTTTTCTAACAGGTTTTTCCTCTTCCTTTTGGCTTACTTCACGGTAGATCAATCCCACGATCATTCCGGGAGGTAGATTCAGGTTTTTTAGAGGAATATCGGATTTTTTCCATTTCTGCGGAATGGCGAGAGTACGAAGTTGTACAGCGCCATGGGCAAAGTTCTCTACTGCTAGAGACCCAGGGCTAATCATGTATTTTATGATATCATTAGCGACTAGAAGCTCAGGACCGATAAAATAATCGACATCAAAAATCTGCCCGAAATCTAGGCGAGTACGGTTGAGAAAGCGATTGTCTCGAACACGAGCGATGGTGTGGGGATATCCTAAGTGCTTGGCAATAGCACACGCCACGAGATTGGTTTCATCATTATCGGTAAGAGCTATGAGGAAGTCTGGAGAGAGGTCGAGCAGGTCGTCCATGAGCTGCCAATCAGTTCCCGAGCCCTTCTTCGTTGATACATCAATGTTCAAGGAAGCTTTTTCCAGCTTCTTTGTGTCGGGATCGATAAGGATGACATTGTACTGTTCCTTGGACAGAACTGAAGCAATATATCGTCCAACTCCGCCGGCACCAACGATGACAATATTCATATAGCCTTCAAATTATTTACATCTACAATGCTGATCGTATCGGATCAACTCATTTTTTCAAAGCATAGAGAAGAGGAACTGAAATTCGGAGTAGGTACAACCCCCAGGGAAATAGGAGGGATGCCCGATCATGTTCATCTTTTGCTAGTGAGACAAAACCTTGGAAAATTTGAAGATGACATTTGTAAAATAAAAGCCGATTCATCTCGCTGGGTTAACAAGCAGTTTGAT
>JAAKFP010000282.1 GCA_011065005.1 Chlamydiota bacterium
TCAATCCCAACGAAGAACAATAAGTAAAATAGTCAAAGATTTAACCGCTAAAATGAGACAGAAAGCTTCTGGAGTTATAGGGGGCGAAGCCGTGGGTTTTTGAGCCTATTCGTTTCACCCCAGGCCTGACCCCTTTTTCTACGTCCCCTTTCAATTGGAAGGGATGATGGCGCTTTGCCTGTAGCAAAGACTAGGATGACGTGCTTGAAAAGCTCCATTTTGAAGAGCTCAACAATGTTTTGATGCAACTATTCGAAAATATCAGGCTAATCTTTAATATTTACTTGATTTTTTTATTGGCATTAATTATTTATAAGAAAACAAAGGAGATTTTATGATGTTTTCTAAAAGAATATTTAATCTTATTCCATTATTATGTTTACTGGGTTGCGCAACAATAACGCAGACAACAGATCAAAGAGTCGGTGTATCCAGCTCTCCAACAGGCGCTGATGTTTGGATAGATGGGGTGTTAGTCGGTAAAACGCCTCTTAGAACAAATTTGTCCCGTAAAGAAGACCATATGGTAAGAATCGAACTTCTGGGATATCTTCCATATGAAGCCAAGTTTTCTCGCAGCTTTAATGCTATGACTTTAGGAAACGTTGTTGTTGGCGGAGTGATTGGTCTAGCGGTAGATGCCGCCTCCGGAGCCATTTATCGTCTAACACCCTCTGAAATTAGCGCATGTTTGCAAAAAGATGGTAGTGGAAGAATGTCGACAGCAGAGCTTGAAACTTGCGAAGATTGTTTTTTCTTTGTTACCGATAAGCCCGAAGGAACTTGGGAAAAGGTTGGTACGCTCACACCAACAACTACGAAAACATATACTAGATAGAGAAGCTTAATTAACAAGCTCTGACTCGTTGGTTATTACCCTCCAAAGCTTGTTTAAATGCTTTTTTTGCTTTTCATTTAGGTTGTACAGGATAAAAAAGCAGTCATCGTTTTTTGTAAAAGCGGCGATGGTCCAGTTGGCGGAGCCGTTCACTATTATATGATCAAGTCATAAGTCAGGGGTCAGGCCGGACATTCGGACATTCGTTTACATATATCCCAATTTGATTATCGTAATGCAGTTCATAACTTGATCAGAACCACTAGGAAAGGGGCCGAGGAAAGTTGAAAGGGGCCGAGTTGAAAGGGGACGTTGGTGCATTGTGCATAACTTCGCAAGAGCCATAAGTGGTACGAAGGGTCAGAGCTCCAATTCCAACTTGATCCATGTTTTTTCAAATTGGAATTGGAGCTCTGACCCCGATTACAAGCTCGACGAGGACCGTTCGTCCTTGCTTGAGGTGGCAAGATCGCTGCTTTCCCAATAGACCAGAGAATCGCACATCGCAGCCCCGGCCCCTTTCCCCGGCCCCTTTCCCGGCCCCTTTCCCTTGACTAACAGGAGGCTTCATGAGTCATTCAGCAACTATTAGCAATCTTTTAGCCTACCTTCCCTCAAATTTTAACCAATATATCCAAACAAGCAGAAATATTTACCATGACCTTGCGACATGGATTCATAGCAATAATCCTCCAGGGGAAGTCACCACTCAATCAAAAGTTAAAATTTCCATAGAATATTTATCAAAATGGGTACATCATGAAAAAGGATGGATCTTTCATTCTTTTAAACCCATCTTTGAATGTGATGCTGAAGAGTTATTATCTCAAAAAGAAAAAAGCAAAGCTACCTGGAATAAGGTCTTTGCAATTGGAACTGCAATGTTAGCCTCCTCCGCATCTATCTATGGAATCGGTGAAAGCCTTGCAAAAGCATGGGAAACTAAACAGGCTATAGGTTCCTCTCTACAACCCCGTGCAGAATGGTTCCCTGAATTTTATATTCCACCTCAAACCTTAAATGGATTCACAGCAGCATTAGTAGCATATGGAATGAGTGTTGTTAGCAGTCATCAGAGTAAAATGATGCCAGGAATATTGCTAACAGGAGTGTTATCACAACTTAATCCTGCAATAGCACAACCATTTTGTCCAACATTTGCAGGCAGTTATAATACTCCCACTTATGCTATGGAAGTCGTTATTTCAGGCAATTATGCTTATGTGGCGAATAGGGATTCTGGGCTTTGGATTATCGATGTAAGTAATATTACAAATCCGACATTTATAGGTTCCCATAGTACGCCTGCTTATGCTGAGGCTGTGGCTGTTGTAGGCAACTATGCTTATGTGGCAGCTTTTTCTTCTGGTCTTCAAATCATCAATGTGAGCAACCCTTCAAATCCAACGCTTGCAGGCTCGTATAATACACCTGATCTGGCTTATGGTATCGCTGTTCTAGGTAACTACGCTTATGTGGGGGATATGAGTTCTGGTCTTCAGATTGTCGACATAAGTAATCCTTCGAACCCAACACTTACAGGCACGTATAATACACCTGGGTGGAGTTTTCGCATCGCAGTTTTAGGAAACTATGCCTATATAGCGGATAGAAGTTCCGGTCTTCAGATCATCGATGTGAGCAATGCAACGAATCCGATTTTTTCTGGTTCATACAAGACACCTGGTGATGCTCGGGGTATTGCGGTTTTGGGCAATTATGCCTATGTAGCAGATTATACTTCTGGTCTTCAAATCATCGATGTAAGTAATGTTTCGAATCCCCGAGCAGTGGGTTCTTTATCTACGCTTGACAATGCTGTAGGTATTACCGCTTTAGACAACTATGTCTACATTGCAGTTGAGCAGGCCGGGCTTCAAATCATCGATGTGAGAAATGCTACTAATCCGAATTCAGTAGATTCATTCGACACGCCAAATCGGGCTCTTACAGTTGCAGTTTCGAATAATTATGCCTATGTAGCAGATTATACTTCTGGTCTTCAAATCATCAACCTTGCTTGCCCCACAAGCACAATTTCTTCCACCACTTCTACAACTAGAAGTTCTACTAGCTCTACAAGCATCAGCATCACAAGCACTTTAACAACATCATCCACTTCCGGCAGTTCAACAAATATTACCCCTTCATTCAGTGCGACATCTATCTCAAGAATTCTTACTTCCAAAACACAACTATCAAACTCACCCAACAAACCAAATTACATTGCAATCGGTGTAGGTGTCGTGGGAGGAACAGGAATAGTTCTTCTAACTTATCTATTGTTAAAAAAGCATAAAAAACCAATTCAAGCAGAGGGCCAAGAACCCGAGCCAGTTTCTCGTAATACCTTCTATAGAAAAAGTCTAGCTGATAAATATGCTGAAGAAAGGAAGAAATTACAAGAAGAAGAAGACGATGAACATGAATATCAACTAACTGCAGATGTTGTGCATCCTGCAGTTCCACACTACCAGCATACGCCTGATGTGAAAAGACCTGAAGAGATGGAATGAAAGGGTTGAAAGGGGACGTTGGTGCATTGTGCATAACTTGGCAAGAGCCATAAGTGGTACGAAGGGTCAGAGCTTCAATTCCAACGTGATCCATGTTTTTTCAAATTGGAATTGGAGCTCTGACCCTGATTACAAGCTCGACGAGGACCGTTCGTCCTTGCTTGAGGTGGCCAAGATCGCTGCTTTCCCAATAGACCAGAGAATCGCACATCGCAGTCCCGGCCTGGGGTGAAACGAATGGACCAAAAACAGACAATTTTACTTTCGATAATCCCCGAAGTTTCTTGTCCCAAAAATATAACAACACAAAGACACAAACACACTTTTACGCATAAGTTTT
>JAAKFP010000283.1 GCA_011065005.1 Chlamydiota bacterium
CTGCCCCTTCATGAAGTTTTAGGTGATTGGAACCATATTGCGCAAGCTTTGGCAGAAAGATCTCGAATTAGGATGCCACAGTTATTTAATCAATTTGATGGCTAAAACAAGTTAGCGCTTATGCTGCAGAGGCCATGGTCTGACCTAGGTTGTAATTGATAATATTTCGTTGATACTTTGTGAGGAAAAGGAGGCATAATATGACAGAAACAATGGAACCTCCCTCCCCCCATCCTGTGAGCAGTGTGGAGTAAATATTGTTCAGCCCCATGACGATTGCTAAAAGAAAGAAGGTTATCCATGTTCGGATCGTTAGCTGCATTACAACTCCTCAGGCAGCTTCCCTTGGGGAGAGGGAGAACGCACCCTATGTCTCAGTGTGTGGTAAAGGAACGCGGCAGCAAAAACCAGAACGATCACACAGACTACAACCCCCCCCGTTGATAGGGCCAATCCCCTGACAGACAGAAGATGTCGCGACAGTGCTACGCCAACTATGGAAACACCGATCCCTATTCCTGCTGCTAACAGGAGCATCTTTTTCAGGTCGTTGGTCAGGAGTCTCGCTGTAAGTGCAGGTCCAGTGATGAAAGCCAAAACCATCAAAACTCCAACGGCACGAAAAGCTCCGATTGCTGTGGCTGAGACCTGCATCATCAGAAGGTAGTTGAAGAATACAGGAGAGATCCCCAGCGCTTTCGACAGTCCCGAATCAAAAGTTGTGATCTTAAACTCCTTAAAGAAAAGAAAAAAGAGTGCCAGGTTAATCCCAAGAATTGTAAAAACGAGTTTACAGTCGGCAAGCTGTAAAGCATCGACATTTCCCATCACCACTTCTGTGCCAATGTGAGCACTTCGCGTGAGAACAGTGACAAGGATCACTCCCAAAGCAAAGAGGCTGGTAAAAACTATTCCTATGCTAGCATCCTCTTGTAACCCTACATTTTTTGTCAAAACTTCTGTAAGAAATGTCGTTACTATCCCCATCAAGAGCGATGCTGCTAACATTGCTTTTATGTTAATGGGAGAATAGTGACTTTCGGCAATGCTATCTCCACCCCAGGTTGTCAAAACGTATGCCAAAACAATTCCAAGGAGGATCGTATGGGAAAGGGCGTTGGCAAGCATGGTCATCTTCCGCAACACAAGAAAGGATCCCAATAACGCAGAGGAAACCGCAACCCCAACCAAGACAAGAATCTGAACCTCATCGGAGGCAAGGTTATCGAATCCGAAATCTCCACGCAAAAAGGCCCAAAACCTGTAGGCCAACTGCACAAAAAAACCAAAAAACGTCTGACCGCTATAGGGGTTGTAATACTCCATTTATCTCCTTCATCCTTCATCCTTCATCCTTCCGTTTGCAACCTAACCACAGAGATCACAGAGAGCTCAGAGAAAGGAAAAAACAAGACCTCTTGAAACATGTTTTTAAGTGATTTTTTCTTCTCTGTGTTCTCTGTGATCTCTGTGGTTATATTTATGATATTCAACAGTCTATGTCTTCCTTCATCCTTCAGCTGGTGGTATGGGCTGATGGTGAGGATCGGTTTTGGGATCCTTCAATAGTCGTGTAAGCTCTTGTTCGATTTCGGGAGTGATAATGTGCTCCATCTCCTCGGCACTACGATGCACCCGCTCTGCACCTACACCCAAGTAATCCGCCAAGTACACCTCCCAAAGCCTGTGTAAACGAACGATATGAGCAGCGCGATGTATTCCATCTGCAGTCAATCGATAGAAGTCCTCGCTGGTTCTCTCCACCCAACCGTTGTGAGCGAGACGCATTAAAATGAATCGTAAATATAGTGAAGAAGCGGTCTGAAATCGTTTTAATTGTGCAATGGTATGTCCGTTTTCTGGACCTGAGCGCCACATCGCTTTTAATATATTTTCACAGAGGCATTGGTATCGGAAATAGGCAACTCTGGCTAGTCGCACAAAAAGACCCCTTTCCGGTGCAAATAGGAGTGAAAAGATGCAGATGATTGTAGCGACCATCACGATCATTGGTCCTGTTGGGAATGCCAACCGTGCCGTGGGGTAAAGGGTAGCGAGATAATTTGTCAGTTCAACAGAGAAGTAATTCCCAAAAAAACCGCTGATCACTCCGAATACTGCAGCTAATGCCAGCATGACCCAAAGTCGATGTGTATATTGACGGGCAGCTACCGGCGGTGCAATGAGCATAGCGGACATTAAGACCACACCAACAGACCGTATCCCCACAACAATCGCCAACGTAATAAGAATAAAAACGATCGTGTCGATGATGTTTACTCGAACGCCAATACTTCTTGCGAAGTCGCTATCAAAGGTGAGAACTTGAAGCTCTTTATAAAATAAGATGACCATAGCAATGATCATGAGAGATAGAATTCCATAGATAAGAATATGAACATCGGTCATCGTTGCGGCCTGTCCATAGAGATATCCCAAGCTCTGCTTGTAAAGAGCAGGGTAAACAAATTGAACGCGACTTGCCAGGGTTAATCCAATTCCAAAAAAAGTGGAAAGGATAAAACATAGAGCAGCATCGGAATGGATCTTGGTTTTCCTCACTAAGAAATGGATCAACCAAAGCCCTAGCAGAGCTGAAAAAAAAGCACCTGCTACGGTGATGATAGGAAGCCACATCCACGATTCATTCCCCAATGACAATCCCCCAGAAATGAAAACACCAATAATAACCCCGGGAAAGGAAGCGTGAGATAGGGACTCCCCGAGCAGTGATTGTTTCCGTAAAAATGCGATGACTCCCACCAATGCAGCGGAAAGACACATCAGCATACACCCTATTGTTGGTGCACGAAGGATTGAGTCTGTAAAATATATCCAGGGAGAAGAAAACATTCAGGAAATACCTGTCGTTTTATGTTGTGACAGCTTTAAGGCCTCATCAAAAAGGGCATAACTCTTTCCATACGTAGCATTCAATGTCTCGGTGTTGAACGTCACTTTCGTGGGGCCACAAGCAACAAGTCGAATATTTAGCATGATCACCCAATCAAAATGAGATTCTACGTTATCTAATTCGTGGTGAACAACGAAAATGGTTTTTCCTCGATCTCTCTCTTTATGCAGAAGATCCATAATGATCTTTCGTGTTGCCAAATCAATGCCAACAAATGGCTCATCCATTAAGTAAATGTCAGCTTCCTGTATCAATGCGCGCGCAAGAAAAACACGCTGCTGCTGCCCGCCAGAGAGCTGGCTGATCTGCCGATCTGCATACTTGTCCATTCCCACCCTTTCAAGATACTCATGCACAGCAGCGTAATCAGCTTGTCTCGGCCACCGAAATAATCCTAACTTCCCATACCTTCCCATCAGAACAAGGTCTCGAACAGTGATAGGAAAATCCCAATCTACCGTCTCACGCTGGGGAACATAAGCGATGCGCTGTCGAATTTCCTCCAAAGGCTTATTAAAAAACTCAACTTTTCCCGACATGGGTTTCAATAAACCCAACGCTGTCTTCAGCAAGGTCGTTTTTCCCGCACCATTGGGACCAATGATCCCCACAATATTCCCCGCAGGAACTTGCATAGAGATATCCCACAATACTGGAACATGTCCGTAGTTAACTGTAAGCTGATGAGCTTGAAAAGCAATATTCTGGGAATTTTTTCTTTCGTTTTCTGTCATAAGGCTTGTTTTTTCCTTAACCCATTTTGTAAAAAACGCCTGGC
>JAAKFP010000284.1 GCA_011065005.1 Chlamydiota bacterium
ATAAGTGGAGGTGTGTATGGAACCGGAGAAACGCTAAAGGCGTCCCGTCGTTGCTAAGCGCTACTGAAAGGGGGCGTTGGCGTTGGTGCATTGTCATTCACTTCAAGTGATCCAAAGGAGAGTGCACCAACGTCCCCTTTCAACGTCCCCTTTCACCAACGTCCCCTTTCACAGCCGAACGCGATCTGAGTCTTCAAGAAAAATTGGCTGACCACCGTTTCCTCGCAGCATCACATGATACGGTAGCAACCCTAATATTCTAGCCACGGGACGGTAAATTTGTCACTGAAACAGGGTCAAAACACTGCTCACAAGTATGCTTAAGTATGTTTTTTCTGCAATAACACAGGTTTTATTCGAAAGATTACATTCATGAATTAGGGTGAATTAATACCGTGAAGATCAGTGTTTAACCAAACAACAGCCATTTCCATATTGGAATGATTTGAATTTGGCGATTTTCAACCTCGATCTGCTCTTCATCATTTTCAGTAATAATCAATCCTTCCATTAAATTATGTGCTTTCATCGCTTCTAATAACCCTTCGATTTCTCGTTTTCTGATTTTAGGGTCTGATAGATGAAGGGCGACTTGGATGGCTTGAACAACTTGATTTCCCTTCCTGATGACAAAATCGCATTCTTTTTGGTCTTTGTGGAAATAGATCTCTTCTCCCTTCATCTTCAAATGAAGAAAAACAACATTTTCTAATAAACGTCCTCGATCGTCACTTACTCGAAAGCCAATCAACTGGATCATAGCAGGATCGATCATGTAACATTTTTTGTTATATTGAATCTGTTTTTTTAGGGAGTGGCTATAACGACTTAAAAAGAAGCAAAGATAACAATCTTCCAGATATGAGCAGTATTTGGAAACCGTATGGGGACTCCCAAGCCCTAAGTAATCGCAAAGTTTGGTGTAACTAAATTCTTTTCCAATATGGCTGGCAAAATAGTAAACAAGCTCTTTTAATGGTTTTTCATTGGAAATGTTATGACGGACGATAATATCTCGGTAGATTATGCCTTCATAAAGATTTTTTAGATACTCTACTTTTCTAAATTTAAAATATTCTGGAATGCCTCCATACGTCATATAGGTGGCAAATACATTTAATAGAGTGCCAATATCTGATGTTGAGAATGCTTTTTTCTCAAGAAGTTCTGGATACTCGTGATAAACAATTTCCTTAAAAGAGAGTGGATAAACTTCGAGTTGGATATTTCTTCCTGTTAAGTGGGTGCCAAGCTCTCGACTTAACAACCTTGCATTAGATCCTGTAATGAAAATTTTATTTCCTTGTTCGTAAAGTCTGCGAATAAACCGTTCCCACTTTTCAATATTCTGAATTTCATCGAAATAAAAAGTGGACTGCTTTCCAAAGAGTTCAATGAAGACTTCTAGTAAAACCTGAAAGTCTTCTACCTCAAACTGAATTAAACGTTCATCATCGAAATTAAAATAATAATCTGCTTCAGGCTGTTTCTGCTGCAAAGCACGCATGATGGTTGACTTTCCCGCTCTTCTAATTCCGCTGAGTATTAAAACATTTGGATCGTCAATAAATTTTTGAATTACCTCAGATTGCGACCGATCAAAAAAATTGCGAGGGAGCTGATATTCCCGCTGATCTGCAATAATTTTTTTTAATATTTCACGATCCATAGAGCTTGCCATCCTTTTATCTTCATTGTAACATAAAACCGTGCATTGTCAATGCACGGTTTTAATCAAAACCGTGCATTGACAATGCAGGGGGTTCAGGCGTGACTTGTTGACTTTTTACCCCATGCATTCCAAGGATTTTGCTGCACTTTTGTATCTGTGCCTATCTGTGGTTAAAAAAAACCGAGAAAGCCACCCTCAACGCTGTTTGACGTACTCTTGCCACGATTTGACGGGGATCTTGTTGGGATCGAGTTCAGTGAGACACTGGAGGAACATTTGGGCAATATGGATATTCGTAATAAGAGGAATGTTGTGGTCAATTGCCAAGCGTCGGATTTTGTAGCCATCAGTGTGGTGGCTCATGGTTTGTACCGACCTAGGGATGTTGATGATCAAATCAACGCTCTTATTGGCAATCGTAGAGATGACATTGGGTTCCAACTCTTGACTTCCCTTGTACAGAAAATGTGAGGCGACACCACGGCGGGTAATAAAATCGTGTGTGTTTTCCGTCGAATAGATCTCCCAGCCTAATTCCTCAAGTTTTTGCAACTCTGCCAGCAGTCGCACTTTTCTGTCACCGCCAATGCTCGCCAAGATTCTCTTGCCGGCGATATTTTGTTCTGTGGCCAGCCAAGAGCTGTAAAACGCTTCCAAGAGATTTTCTCCTAGGCAGGCGACCTCTCCCGTTGATGCCATCTCCACATGAGCCACAGGGTTGGCTCCTTTCAGTCGGCTATAGGAAAATTGCGGCGTTTTCACTCCAACATAATCGAGCTCTAATGTTTCATAGTGTTTCTTCTTGTGCTTGCCCAACATTACCTGCACCGCAGTTTCAATGAAATTGTGGTCTGTAACTTTCGAAACAAAAGGGAAAGAGCGCGCAGCTCTGACATTACATTCGATCACTTTGATCGCATTGTCGATAGCGATAAATTGGATGTTAAAGGGCCCTGTGATGTTGAGGGCTTCAACAATCTTGCGGGTAATATTTTTTGTCCTTCGTATTGTTTCAAGATAGAGCCTCTGAGGGGGAATGACGATTGTTGCGTCGCCGGAATGGATTCCAGCATTCTCAATGTGTTCGGAGATAGCCTCCAGAACAATTTTTCCTCGGTCAGCAACACCGTCGACTTCTAGTTCCTTGGCATTGCTGATGAAACTAGACATCACCACGGGGTGGTCTGGGGAGATCACGGTAGCATCATGAAGGTACTTCTTGAGTTCAGCTTCATTGAATACGGTATTCATGGCTGCTCCCGACAAAACGTAGGAGGGGCGCACGAGGACGGGATAACCGACATCCTTTGCAAACTTTTTTGCTTTCTCCAATGTCGTGATCTCCTGCCACGCGGGTTGATCTATGCACAATTGATTCAGAAGAGTAGAAAAATTTTTTCGGTTTTCTGCTTGGTCGATCGATGTTGCTGGTGTGCCCAGAATGGGATACCCCGCCTTGTGTAGGGGCAGCGCGAGATTGTTTGCTACCTGTCCACCTACAGAAACAACAATTCCTTTTGTTTTTTCGAAGTCAACAATGTCTCGCACCCTCTCCAGAGTGATCTCTTCAAAATAGAGGCGATCTGATTCATCATAGTCGGTAGAAACGGTTTCTGGATTGGAATTTATGATGATTGTGTGTTCTCCCATTTGCCGCAACGTCTGCACTGTGTTGACTGCACACCAGTCAAATTCTACGGAGGAACCTATGCAGTAGGGTCCTGAACCCAAGACGATGGTAGAAGCGGTTTTACAGGGAGAAACATCATGGGTGCTCCCATGATACGTGGTGTAAAGATAATTGGTTTCCGCGGCAAACTCTCCAGCAAGAGTGTCGATCTGCTTGATCACAGGAGTGATTCCTTTACGAATTCTATCCTTTCGGATCCGTTCCTCTGTGGTGTTTTTGAGTTTTGCAATATTGTTGTCAGAAAATCCCATAGCTTTCGCAGTTTTGATGAGGTTATGGGAAAGTCTCTTCGAACGGAGCTGTTCTTCTACCCCGACGA
>JAAKFP010000285.1 GCA_011065005.1 Chlamydiota bacterium
ACGTTCTCAAGCTATCTACAAAAAATAAAGATTTTCATATTTCTAATGTTCAGCGACTTAGAAAATTAAGCGAGACAGGAAGGAGTTAAAAGTGTCCGCGAAAGCGGGGTGGAATTGTCTGATAATGTTTCATATTGCGGGACCCCTTTGTGTAAAGAAATTACGTTCAAAAAACTTTTGAACGCAAACTTAAATCTAGCAATTCCCGGGAATTGCTGATAATACGTGGTTTGTTTTTACAATAAAGCCCTGACTTAGTATTATTGCATCGAAAAAGGTCTTGGAGTAAGGAGGAAAGTGAGAATGACTATGGGCATATTACAAGGTCAAGAGGGAACGAGGGGGCGCCCGGGAATAGTTGCACCGAGTGTGCAAGATTTGAATCAACTAGATTCTCGTTCTATTTCCCCACGAGTACAACGTGTAGATCGGGATCGGATGAAGGAATATTGCCCCCCAGGAGAGCTACCAGTTAAACGCTTTTTAATAAATAACGAACTGGAAGCCGTAGAAGCAGAGCACGATGTATTTAAGCGGGCTATCGATCATCTGAAGGAAGTCCCATCCGCTCAGACCAATTTGACAGCAGAACCAATTCCACCGAGGCCAATTAGGGTAAGCAATATAGTGTTGGTAGATATTTTTGATAAGAAAGAAGGAGCTCATCCTGAACCCCCAAAATTTCACACCATATGCTTATGGAAAAAAACTGACACGAATTTGCTAATGATTGACCCAAGTAACTACACCTTTAGCGAGCGTTTACTAAAGGGAGGATTACAATCGAAATTTCCGTCTTTTTCAATCGATGCAAAAAAGCATGTTGGGAATGTATTTTACAAGAGTTTGCAGGCAGATAAAGTAGATACGAGAATAGCATCACATGAAGACGATAATAATGATTATCGGGATTGCATTGACATTGCTGTGAAAATTGCATGTAGCTTAAATTTTTCTCAATATGTTGCGTTCGATCTCTTTACTATTGAGAGCCGCATCGATTACTTGTCAAATCAGAGAAAAGTCAATGCCGATCTACTCCAAGGAGGTGCGGAAGCTCACATAGGGTGGTTGCAAAGTTCATGTTCTTCTCGAAGAGAGGAAGCTGTTCGTCTGTTGTTTGAAAACAAGGATTATATTGCAGCAGTGGAGGGCATAGAGAATATTCAATCTTTGCTAAAGTTAAATTTTATGAGACTGGAGGTCGTGAAGTCTTCTAATGATATAAGTCAGGAGGATTTCTTAAAACTGATCAAAGACACTAGATCTAATAGTAAGCTGACGCTTGATCAGTTCTCTGGATGTTTGAAAGATTGGATTGATATACACCAAAAGGAATCCGAGGCTAAAAAATCCAGAGAGAAACTCAAAGATCAAATTAGAGAAGATATTAAGCTTCAAAAAAAGGGAGGAACGAAAAAATGATAAAAATTAATTTATCTGAAGAGCGATTTGACTCACATCAGGTGTATTATTATGCCCTTCCGGAGCCAACTTGGGCAAGAACCTCTGAAGAGTTGCGTGTGGCTATACGTGAGGGGAACTACCGAGATGCTCTAGATTTTATCTCGACCATGGACGAAGATACTGTTGGAGAGCCTGATAGCCATGGTCAAACGGCGTTGCATTGGGCTGCGCTTTGTGACAATGAGGAGCTGTGTAACGCGCTTCTACAAAAGATGGATAAAGAAGCCATCGGGCTTCAAACGAAGGAGAGCCGGCAAACAGCACTTCACTTTGCAGCTCGTGAAAACAGCAAAAAATTTATTAAGCGGTTCATGGAGTTTGAACATGCTAAAGACTTGGCTGAAACTGAAGATAAATTTTATCAAACGCCATTGCATTATGCTGTGAGTCAGGGGAATTGGGAAATATGCCAAGAGCTCTACAAGATAATGAATCCACAAAAAATAATCCTTCCAATAGAACAAGAAACGAACCAAACGGTGCTTCATTGCGCAGTGAGAGCAAGAAATTTGAAGCTTGTCCAGGTGTTGATAAATAGAGAGGACGTGGTAACAAAACTAGTAAAAATGGGAGATAATGCTGGTCAAACGGCATTGCATTGGGCTGTTGCGTTAGGTGCCTTGGAGATATGTCGTGCTCTTTATGCCCCATTCCAGTCTGAGGGGATTCTTTCCAGTCGAACAAAAGATCATAAGTATACCGTACTACATTTAGCAGTGCATGAAAAACTAACTGACATCGTTCGTTTTTTCACTGATGGGTCTAAAATGAGTAGTGATTTGTTAGGAAAGGTTGATAAGTACGGACAAACGGCTTTGCATTGGGCCGCGGGGAAAGGTTATTGCGAGATATGTAATATGCTTTACAGCAAGATGACTCCAGAACAGATCTGTGCTTTAATGGATCCTGAAGGGCGCAAACAATCAGCGTTGCACTTCGCCGTGCAAGGAAAAAACCAAGAGATAGTGAAACTGTTATTGAGTCGTGATGATGTGGCAAGCACGCTAATGGGGCTGAAAGATGAACACGGACAAACGGCGTTGCATTGGGCCGCAGGGACAGGGTGTGGCGAGATATGTAAAATGCTTTATAGCAAGATGACTCCTGAACAGATCTGTGCCTTAATGGATCCTGAAGGGCGCAAACAATCAGCGTTGCACTTTGCTGTACAAGGAAAAAACCAAGAGATAGTGAAACTGTTATTGAGTCGTGATGATGTGGCAAGCACGTTAGTTGGGCTACAAGATGAACACGGACAAACAGCTTTAGACTGGGCGAAGAAACTACATCTTTCCAACATAGAGGAACTTCTAAAGAAGGTATCATGATTCCTTGTTTAGGGGTTTGAAGCCCAACCGGCCGAAAATGTACTCTAAGGAGTTGAACTGTGTTTTTAATATGTTCTTGTTTAAAAATTTAAACTCCAAAAAACACAGTCTAGACAATTTCTTCCATAATTAAATTCAACTGTTGTCACCAATCTACTAAAAAGTGTCAATCTAAGACCACTGCGTAACTCCACCCCCAGCGCCCAAAAACGCCCCAAATCAAGCATTCCTCCATGTGTACAGGAATCCGCGGAAAAAGTTGAAAAGGTCTCTTTTAACTGGGCAAAGCTCATCGTTCGTATCTACGAAACGAATCCCCTCCCTAGTAACTTAACATAAGATTCTGTCAGTCAGTAGTATGCGGTTTAGCGTTTATTGCTAAAGGATAGGAAGTTCAATGGGGTCTGAAGTCCTTCGCCTAGGCGAAAGACCCAGACCCCATTGATTCATGAAGGCCACAGGCCGTTCAAACGTGTGAATTTTGAGCTGTGCTTGGGTCTATACGAGGACTTTTCCAACCAAGACATCAATTTTGGGTGGATGCAGACAGGAGGTATCACCGTACTTCCTGAAGCCGTTCATTTTCCTTGGAGATGGCCCCTTAATCTTCCCAATGAGGCGGGTCGCTGTGGTCATCCGTGTGGTGAGGATCGGAATAGCTCTCTGTGTTTGGGGGATCCGGTCCTCTTTCGCTGTGGATTTGCACTTCCTCCTGGGAGAACCCATCCCTTGTCCACGAGAGCAATTGACAAACGCCCCAATCAGGAAGCTTATATGGTGGGTCAAACTCGGGAGCTGCTACTGGCCAGCCTATACGGCTTAAGATGCGTCTGATTTCCAAGGGATGAGTTACGAAAGCAAT
>JAAKFP010000286.1 GCA_011065005.1 Chlamydiota bacterium
AGCGCTTCAGATGCGAGGCGCAAATTCGCAGACAACTTATTAGTTTTCAAGAATTTGCAACAAAGCAGATGAAGATGATGTGTTAGCAGAAATGCGGAAGTTATTTCTGCACGAGCCCTAACTCGGAAGACGGCTTGCATGCTTTGTTTTGTTCCCATTAAAAACATCCTCAGCGCATCGATTTCCAAAGCTATGGATCATCTTGTTTTCCTTTATTATCATTTTACTGTAAACTGGTAATTTTTGTCAAATTTGCAATAATCTTTCAAAAGCCAAGAAATGACCGAAACGGAGGGCTAGGGAACTGTGGTGAATGGTGCAATAACGTGTTTCGAATAGCAAACAAACCCCTTTTTTCAATATGGATTCAGGTGTATTGTAGATGTAGATATCGTAAATCAAGAATTGATATCGTGCCCGTGCCCGATTCAATTCGGGCACGGGTACGAATATAGCTCTTTTAATTAGGAGAAAGGGAATGGCAGAAAAAAAGGTGCTCATTGCTGTTGGGGGAACGGGGGGTCATATCTATCCGGCCCTTGGCCTTGCCAATCAGCTTTCACAAATAGAGCCCCGACCTTCCATTCTTCTAGTAGGGGGAGCCCTTTCCAAAAACCCTTTCCTCAAGGAGGCAGCCTTCCCTTATCAGGAAATCTCATGTGGAACGATCTCTCTGCGGAAACCTACAAGTATACCATCCAACATCACAAAAATCCTTAAAGGAGTCCGTCAAAGTTATCGACTCATCCAAGAGTTTACCCCCTCGTTGGTTGTAGGCTTTGGCAGCTATCACTCCCTACCAACACTTTTGGCCGCAAAATGGACGAAAACACCCTTTGTTCTTCATGAGCAAAATAGCTACCCGGGAAGAGTCAACCGTTTCCTTTCCAAATATGCTGCTTTCACAGGGATCTGTTTTCCGAGTGCGAAAAGCAAATTAAAAGGTAGCTGCCACGAAGTGGATATGCCTCTTAGGGAAGGATACGGCTTTGGAGTTATGAAACCACAGGAGGCTAAGAGATATTTCGGTTTGGATTCAAACGATCCTGTGGTTTTGGTGTTTGGCGGGTCTCAAGGAGCTCGGAGGATTAATCAGTTATTTCAAGAAGGGGTAGAACGAAACAATTTTCAGAATGTACAGCTGCTCCATTTTACTGGAGACGCTGACTACACGCGCAGTCTGAGTAAGCATTATCAGACGTACGACATTCGTGCTTGTGTGAAAAATTTTGAGGAGCGGATGGAGCTTGCTTGGGCGGCGGCGGATTTTGTTGTTTCACGTGCTGGTGCGGGAACGATTGCGGAGCAGATCGAATTTGAGGTGCCTGGATTATTGATTCCCTATCCTTATGCGATGGACAACCATCAGGAGTTCAATGCTGATTACATGGTTTTGACTGTAGGGGGAGGGGTTAAGCATTTGGAGCGGGAACTTACGCCGCAAAAACTTCTTCAGGAAATTGTTGAGGTGTTTGAGGGGGGGAAGTTGTTGGAGATGAAACAGAAATTAAGAGAATACAAGTTATCCAAGAAAAGGGATGATTTCTGTGCATTAATATCGGACTTATTAGCTAAAAAGGAGAGATAATGAACGAAAAATATCACTTTATTGGAATAGGTGGAATCGGGATGAGCGGTTTGGCTCGCATTTTGTTGGAAGGGGGAGTTGAAGTTTCGGGGAGTGATCTTACCATAAATTCTATTATGAAAACTTTGCAGGAAAAAGGGGCAAAAATATTCACAGAGCATAGTGGAAGACACATTTCTCCTTCTATGACGGTAGTTTTTAGCACGAGTATTGCTCAAGACAATCCTGAGTATCAAGCTGCGGTTCTGTTAGGGTGTCGGATGTTGCACCGTTCCGATCTGTTATTGGAATTGATGGAGGGATCCAAAACCCTGGCGGTAACGGGAACGCATGGCAAAACGACAACTTCGGCATTATTGGCTTGGGTATTGTCGGAGGCGGGGTTTGAGCCCTCTTTTGCTGTTGGGGGTATGCTCACATCATTTCAATCGAATGCAAAACAGGGAGGGGGAGAGTATTTCGTTGTGGAAGCTGATGAGAGTGATGGAACCTTCTTGAAGTATGCTCCTCATGGTGCCATCGTAACGAATATTGGCTTCGAGCATATGGATCATTTTCAAACGGAGGAGATGCTCCTGCGGTCTTTTAAGACATTTCTGGAACGGGTGGAAAATCCAGACCTCTTTTTTTGGTGTGGTGATGATGAAAGGTTGCGTAAGCTAGCGCAACGCGGAACCACTTATGGGTTCGAGGAGGGGTGTCAACTTCGGGCCACGAATTTTTGTCAGAGGGGGTGGACCTCCTGTTTCGATGTTTCTTTTGAGGAAAAAAAGTATTCCGCCGTGGAAGCTTCTTTGACAGGGAAACACAATGTCTCGAATGTTTTGGCGGTATTTGGCTTTGCGCTTCGACTTGGCATAGAAGAGACACAAATACGACGCACACTAAAATCCTTTCAGGGTGTGTCTCGACGCTGTGAGAAAAAGGGAGAAGCACAAGAGGTTCTCTTCATCGATGACTATGCACATCATCCCACCGAAATTAAGGCGATCTTACATGCCATTCGGCAGGCAGTAAAGAATAGACGTCTGATCGCTGTATTCCAGCCGCATCGTTACACTCGGACCAAGGATTGCTTGGGTTCTTATGGGAACATATTTGACGAGGTTGATGAGCTGTTGATCACGGATATTCACGCTGCTGGGGAAGCTCCAATTCCAGGGATCAGCTCTGAAACGATCTTGGCAGAAGTTCAAAAGAACTCAAAAATTCCTTCTTTTTATGTTTCGCATGATAACCTTGTCGCGCAGCTTTCAGAAGCTGTTCGCCCTACAGATGTCGTTGTCACCCTTGGAGCGGGGAACATCACACAAATCGGACCCGAAACAATGAAGGCGCTGAAAAAGATGAAGGCTGATGGATGAAGAATGATCGTAAGAGGGTAAAAAAAAACATTCCCTTTAAGCGGGCGATGATTTGGATTCTCATCTCCACATTGTTTGTATCCGGGACGACAGCGTTTGCGGTTCTCTATTATTTTCATGTCAAAGAACTCCAAATCCAGGATGGCAGATTTAGAATTGTAGCTATTAACCAGATAGGGTCAGAACAAGGAGCTCTAAGTTCCCAATACCTCAGCGAATTGCTCAACCTCTCTGTCGATCGAATGACAAACATCTATCAATTCAATAGTGAAGAAGGAAGGAACAAGCTTCTTTCCAATCCTCTGATCAAAACCGCGGAGATCAAGAAATCCATACCCGGAACTCTTTGTATTAAGTATACCTTGCGGAAACCGGTTGCCTATCTAAGCGATTTCACAAATACCTTCATAGACGAAGAGGGGGTCCTGCTGCCCATTGAGCCGTTTTTCACCCCTAAAGAACTCCCGGAAATATTCTTGGGCGACCTCGGGGATCGGATTGAATGGGGTGATCAGCTCGAAAGTGAACGATGCAAGAAGGCGTTAGCCCTTCTTAAAATGGTCGCAGAAGAATGGAGGGATGATACCATCCTCGTAAAAAAGATCGATCTATCCAGGGCGGAATTTCCCAGCTACGGCATGAGAGAGATTGTCGCAACCATCGAAGAGAAAACAGACCAGCATCACAGAATATTGCGACTCAAT
>JAAKFP010000287.1 GCA_011065005.1 Chlamydiota bacterium
ATCACAGCGCTTCAGCTGCAAGGCGCAAATCCGCAGCCAACTTCTTAGTTTTCAAGGATTTGCAACGTAGCAGATGAAGATGCTGTGATATCAGAAATGTGCAAGTTATTTTTGCACGGTTCCATAGTCGACACCCATTAAGAAAAGGCCTTGTGGGGGTGCGGCGCGGTCGGCTTTTCGTCGGTCTTTAGCTTCCAAGATTTTGGGTACGTCCTTGATGTCTCTTTTGCCTCTAGCCACTTCGACAAGGGTTCCTGTGATGTTACGCACCATTTTGTAGAGAAAGCTTTCCGATTCGAATTCGAGTCGTATTCCTGTACGTTCTGGAACGATGTTGAGTTTTTTTAGTGTTCTCACAGGTTTCTTGGAGGCGGCTCCGAGTTTCGCTTCATTCGCAAAGGAGGTGAAGTCGTGAGTTCCAAGAAAGAGTTGAGTACACTCTTGCAGCAGGTCCAGGTCGAGCTTTTCAGAAATATGCCAGCTATAGAGTCGTTTGAAAGGGTCTTGCACTCTTCCTAGGCTTAAATGGTAATGGTATCTTTTATTCACAGCGCTATAACGTGCGTGGAAGCTTGGGGGTACAGGTTCGACTTCTGTGACTCGAATGTTTTTGGGTAGGACGCCATTTACCGAGGCGAGAAACCTATAAAGGTCAATCTCTTCTGCATGTTGGAAGTGGGCAACTTGTCCAAGGGCGTGGACACCGGCATCCGTTCTTCCGGCACCTATCACTGATATTTTGCTGCGCAAGATTACTTCGAGTGTATTCTGAAGAATTTCTTGGATAGTCACCGCATTGGGTTGGATTTGCCACCCGCTATAGCTTGTGCCATCATAAACGATGGTCATCTTATATTTCTGCAACAACGCTCTTTCCTAATAGAATTTTCTCTGCCAACATTAAGTCTTCGGGCACAGTAATTTTTAAGTTGTGGTGGCTTCCCCTGACAAGTTTTACGGGGTAGTTCAACTGTTCAACGACGGAGACATCATCGGTGACAGTGAGATTGTTCTTGTTTACGTAGTCGAAGCCCTCTTTTAGCCAATCGGTGCGAATCACTTGGGGAGTCTGAATTTCCCAGATGTTGGTGCGGTCCGGAGTGTTCGCGGCAAAATCGTCCTTGTCAACCTCTTTCACTGTATACCTTACTGGCATTCCAATCGTTGCCGCGCCGTGTTCACGGGCGGCATTGACGACGGAGTGAATTTGCTCTGCTGTGATCAGAGGGCGCGCAGCATCGTGTATGCAGGTGTAGGAGATGGTATTACCACTCATCACTTGCAGGCCATTGAAGACTGAATCTTGGCGCCTGACGCCAGGAGAAGCAAATTTAAGACTTGTTGATGTTGACAGTTGTTGTCGTTTAAAAATCTCATGATACTCCGGAGCGCAGACAACGACGATTTCTGAGACATTGGGAAGTGTGCAGAAGATATTAAAGCTGTGAAGAGCTACGGGAGAGTGACCTAGTGGCAGAAACTGCTTGGGGGTGTCGGATTGGAAGCGGCTTCCTACGCCACCGGCGAGGAAGATGACGGAGATATCTTTTTTTGTAATCATGGTTTACTCCAAGGTTAACAAGAGGATCTCCGGAACGGAAAACCATCGGAAAGGAAAAACACTGCCGATGCCGCGATTGACATAGACCCATTTCTTTCCGGCTTTCACGAGTCCTCTTTTGAATTGAATGTTCTTTATGAGAATAAATTTCCTCCACATCAGTGGGAGGTTCACTTGGCCGCCGTGAGTGTGACCTGAAAGAATAACATCTCCAGGGTACTGCTGTAATTGCGGAACACAGTCGGGATTATGAGCTAGGATGATTCCCGGGTAATTTTTATCATAACCCTGAAACGCTTTCTCCGGCTTGCAATGGCCTAGCATGTGCTCTCCAACGCCGCAGAGGTTTAGTTTCGTGCCATGTATGGGTATGACAGCAGTAGCATTATCCAATAACTTGAAAGGAGTTTCTTTTAATAAGTGCATCAGCTGCTGGTGATGCTCTATAGATTGCGTTTCAGGGGTGACCTTCTTCGAAAGGGGCAATGGAGAAAATAGCCGTTGAAACCCTTTATAGATCAGGGAAGTGTCATTTCTGATCACGTCATAGTCACCCTTTTCATTTACGGAGACACACTGTTGGTAGTCGTGGTTTCCTAAAATAGCAAAGCAGCCATAGGGAGCGCTGAATGAGTTGAGAAATTTCTTCAATCGTTCCGCTTCAGACAGTAGGGAGTAGCAGAGGAAATCTCCAGTGAAAACGATGAGGTCAGGTTTCAGTTTTCGTGCTTTACTGATGAGCTTGGTAAGAAAAAAGTCGGGAACACGTGGATGTAAATGCAGATCACTAAATTGAAGAATACGTAAATCTTTCAATTCTTCGGGTAGGTTCGATATCGGCAGGGAGAGCTTGGTTGTTGTCACAAGGTTGGGTTCGATAAACCTTGGCCAAATTCCAATAATAGAGACCACACACCACAAATCCCATAAGAGATCAGAGACATGGAAGGATGGCTTTATGTTATTGCTATTCAGTTCCATGGTTAATAGGATACAGCAGAGCGAAAAAAGAGAAAAGAGGAAAGGAGCGGAAGGTGTTGTTCACCTTCCGCAAGGTCATTTAGTGAGAACCTGCAAGGGCACTATCAGAGAGATGCTTAGACACTTTGCTGGTCATTTTGAACATATCAATGGGTTTGGAGGATCCAAAAACCTTGGTAAGTTTTTGATCGGGAACGATGTTACGCTTATTGTTTTCGTCTTGAAGCTTATGTTTCTTAATGTAGTCCCACAGCTTTTTTGTCACTGCAGTACGTGGCATAGGCCCTTTTCCGACAACCTCTGCCAGAACGTCACTGACTTCAACGGGTTTCGCAAACGCTGTTGGTTTTTTTTGTTTTGCCATTATATCACTCCTTCATACATAGGTTTATTGATCATTTCAGAGCATGAGTTACCGATCATATTCCTTCCGAACAACCGAACTCTCTACTCTTAATCTTGGGAACCTTTTATCCTTGTTTCTATTTAATAGTCAAAACAATTTATCGTAAGCGGTCAGTCACCTGCTAAATAACCACGAAGATCGCGAAGGAAACGAAGATTTTTTATATGGATTGAGGGAGTTGAAAAACTATGGCCAATCGATTTATAGACGATTTTTCCGAGATTCGGTGTTTGACGTAAATTTACATACTATTGAGACTAGGTTATTTGCATGTAACTCTTCCCCTCTACCTGTTAACCGCGAAGAACACGAAGAGAACAAAGGACACGCGAAGAATTTAACTATTTCATAAAAAAATCTTCGCGTATTCTTCGCTTCCTTCGCGATCTTCACATACGCATCAATCTATCAAAATAAGTCTTTACACTTGTGTCATTAAATATTTCATTCTTATAATTTTAAATCGATAAAAAAAAACTTTCCAGTGTCCCCGATAAGGGGACAAAGCGAGCTAGCCCCGTCCTAGTGCGAGGGAGCTTGCGACCGAGACACGTAGGTCGGGGTTTTAGGTCAGCATAAAATTCCGTCCCGGCAGGGGCGGCAGGAACAATAAATTGACCCTACAAAATAACTCGTTATATCCATAATGACGGAATACCAAATCTCCTCTCTTCATAAATCTGCCGCCCCTGCCGGGACGAGATAT
>JAAKFP010000288.1 GCA_011065005.1 Chlamydiota bacterium
TTCCGGGTAAAATTCTCCTTTATTTTTCATAAGATGGGGAAGACATGGCGATAGACACTCTAAAAAAAGCTCCTTTGGGCAAGGAAACATTCTATGTTTCACAATATACTCCCTCTCTTTTGTGTCCTCTTCCCCGAAAAAGCAAAAGGGATGAGATTGGCATCCCCGCAACCCTTCCCTTTTTTGGGGTGGACATTTGGAATGCCTATGAGGTTTCCTGGTTGAACTTGAAAGGGAAGCCTAAAGTAGCGATCGCTGAAGTCAATATCCCTTGCGAGTCGTCTTACCTGATCGAGTCAAAATCCTTTAAACTCTATCTCAACTCGTTTAATCAAACACGATTTCCAAACGGGGAAGAAGTGAGGAGTACAATTATTCGAGATTTGAACCGAAGAACGGAAACCACCGTTCAAGTGAGGTTTCGTTACCCCTCAGATTTTTCAACCCATCAGTTGCGGGAGTTATCAGGAATTTGCATCGATCAGTTGGATATTGAGACAGACTGTTACCAGGTTGATGCCTCCCTCTTACAATGTTCTAAGGAGATCGTTGAAGAAGAACTCCACAGCCATTTGCTTAAATCAAACTGTCTGGTGACCGGACAACCAGATTGGGCTTCGGTATATATCCATTATTTTGGACCTAAAATCGATCATTCTTCTCTTCTGAAATATCTGGTTTCCTACAGAGAGCATGACGAATTCCATGAGCAGTGCATCGAAAGGATCTATATGGACATCACAAAGCAGTGCCAGCCTCAGAAACTTACCATATTTGGCATGTACACACGTCGGGGTGGTATCGATATCAACCCCTTTCGGTCGAATTTTGAAGCCTGCCCACCGAAGTTTCGCACTCCTAGACAATAGGTAAGGCAGAATGTGCCTGAATCACTTTAATATTGAGAAAGTACTGGGAGTAGAAGTTTGGATTCATAGTCTCCACCAAAGTGAATCGCTTGGATAGCGGTGTTTGGTGAGGATGCCTCCTCAGGAATTGTTGCGGTATTCAGATTCCTGCTGTGGTTTGGATAATCTGATGAACTGATTTGCAACTGAATGCGATGTCCTTTCTTAAAAGCGTGACCCGTTGAAGCGATGGAGATTTCAATCTCATAGATCTCTCCTGGGGTGATCAACTTGGGATCTTTTAGAGAGTCTCGATATCGCATACGCATATATCCGGATTGGATAAAGTAGGCTTTTCCATTGGGATGTTTATCTGCAATTTTTGCGGAGAAATCCGTATCGACGGCGCTAGAAGCTACATGAAGGATTAATTTGGTGGGACCAGCAATCACCATTTCAGATTTCAGAGGCTCGCTGAGGAAAGTTACCACATCGCTTCGTTTTGTTAGGGGGCCTTGTTCCGCAGCGCCTTCCCAGCCGTTGGCATAGACCATTTTTGTTCCTATCGAAGGGGTGGGATTTGTTGGATCATAAGTATATTCTACTGTGTGAGAGGATGCTTCTTGTTCTGGAGAGAGAATTCTATCTTTCGATGTCAAATAGAGTGGCTTGTAGGAAACATCGGCAGGGGGCCATTGGTCGGCGTGATGCCACTCATTTTTTCCCATGACAAAATAGGTGATGGGATATTCTAAGGTGCTACCACTTATATTATGTTTCAGCCACATGTCGAACCAGTGTAGAATCACTTTGAATTGATCGGCAAATTTCGCCTTATTAGGAAGGGCAATATCTCCGGCTCTCATTGTAGGGTCATGCACCCAGGGACCGATCACGATCCTCACCGGTGCAGAGGTTTGGGAACGCATTCGAGAAAAGTCTTCGAGTGAGCTTTCAATAAAACGATCATACCATCCAGCATAGAAAAGGATAGGAATATCGAGATCTCCAAGTTTTTGTTCAGCACCCAGCTTGTCCCAGAATGCGTCCGGAGTAGGATGACGTATGTACTCCTGATAGGTTTTGAGGTGCTTATTTGTTAGAGCCTGATCCAATTCATTTGCGGGGAAGTTTGTAAGCACCTTGTCGATCTCTTCGTGTGATATATGATTCTTTGTTCGAACGTGGTACTTTGAGACCCAATACAGCATGTCTTTGAGGTGGGGAACTCCTCGATCATACCATCCCTTGTAGGTGTCTTGAGAGGTGAAGAGAGGGATGATCGTCTTAAGATAGGGGCTGTCTTTCGTAGCTGCTAGCCATGCGCAGGAGCCGAGGTAGGAAAATCCAAAAAGGGCGACATTTCCATTAGACCACTCGGCCTTTCCAGCCCATTCGATCGTAGCTTCGCCATCCATAGCTTCATTTTCGTAGGGAGTAAAGGTTCCTTCAGAGTTGTTTTTCCCTCGAACATCTTGAGTAACGAAAACATACCCCTGACCAGCAAAGATTTTTCCGAGAAAAGGATACATATGTCTAGAACTGGTTTTGTCGTAGGGTGTTCGTGCAATAATGACAGGGAACTTTCCCTCTGCGTCGGGACGGTAGATGTCAGTAGCGAGTTTGGTGCCGTCTGCGCTCGCGATCATCACATCGCTGTCAATAGCGACTTCGTATTGAGGCTGCGGAAAATCTAAATTCCATGCGATGAGTTTTGGTTGGATTGTGACAAAGCCAACATACCCCAAAGCTAAGAGAACGAAAACAGAAATGATAATGATAACGAACTTCACAAGCATAACTTAGTTAAATTGAAAATGTTTGTTACAATATTTTTCGGATCGAAATTCTGGATAAATTTTCCAGAGGGAAGCGTGGTACGAGTAGTTAAGATGATCGAAGTTGGCGCCATACAAGGAAAAATGGATGCATAATAGGAGAGAGATGATAAATTTCATAAATATTGCGAAGATTTTGTTCTAGTGTTAGAAGAACATACTATACGATGATCACATTCTCGGCAATTGTGTAAAAATCACAATGTTTATAAGATGACGATTATCCTAGAAAACTGCGTTTTCATAGGATTAATAAGTAATGCGAGGTTCTAAAGCGATATGGATGAAGAACAACACTATAGAAAATTAGAACGGATGTATCTCTTGGCACCCATCAATGAAATTTATCGGCCAAAGATATCTATATCTAAAGGGCAAGCGGAGATTGTAATGACTGCCGAAGAGAAATTCTTTCATGCTGCCCATGCCTTACATGGCTCTGTCTATTTCAAAATGCTAGACGATGCAACCTTCTTTGCGGCAAACTCCGTCGTAACAGATACTTTTCTGCTTACCACCGGCTTTAATCTTCACTTTTTTAGGCCCGTAACAGGCGGTGAAATTAAAGCTGAAGGATGCTTGACCTTCTCTTCAAGCAATCTATTTGTCGCAGAAGGAAAACTTTACACGAATGATGGAATAGAAGTAGCCTATGGAACAGGAACGTTCGTAAAGAGCCGAAAATTCCTGAATCCAGAGATCGGCTATTCCTAGCAACTTAATCTTCGTGTCCTTCGCGTTTAACACGGATTTTCACGGTGGAATTCCACCCTAATGTTAAGATTTTGATTTATAAAACATGAGCACGCTCCGTAATAGGGTGTATGCTGTTGGGGTAAGGGCCAGCCACTCCCGCTGAAGCAACTTTCTTATTGTTAATGATTTATTTACCACCGAGAGCACAGAGAACACAGAGAATGGAAAAATTTCGGGGTTTATTAAAAATAGACCCTCTCATAAAACCT
>JAAKFP010000289.1 GCA_011065005.1 Chlamydiota bacterium
ACCTACGCTTTCTTAAGCAGTTTTCTGTCACCTAATGAAAAGTTGGAAAGTATCTACTGAAGAGTCTGGTGATCTGATGAAAGTCCTCATTGTTAAAACATCTTCTCTCGGCGATATTACCCATACCTTTCCAGTGGCGGAATACCTCCACCAGAAGTTTCCGAAGGCTCAGATCGATTGGATGGTTGAAGCTCCTTTTGCGGAACTCGTAGAAGCGCACCCCTTTGTCAATCATGTGTATCGCATTGAAACAAAAAAGTGGAGGAGAGGAAGAGACCTTGGAGGCTTTTTGCGGCTGAGAAAGGCGCTGCGACGGGAAATGTACGATGCTGTTTTTGACCTCCAGGGAAATTTCAAGTCGGGACTTATGACCCTGCAGGCAAAAGCTAGGCAGAAAGTTGGCTTTGGACGGAAGACGGTACCTGAAGTTTTCAATCTTATCGCAACGAACGTGAAAATCGATCCTCCAGCCGGAAAAAACATCCGCGAGGATTATCTCTATATCGTCCAAAAGTACTTTGAAGATACCTCACCCTTTCATGATCAAGGGGTGCGGTTAAACATTTCTCTTGAACAGCAAACCGAAATCGGAATGATACTCTCTCACCCCAACCTGCAGCAGGGAAGAAACGTTCTCGTATGCCAAGGTTCAGCTTGGCCAAATAAGCAAATGAACACCCCGGCATTCATTGATTTTCTTCAAAGATTCCAGAAGGAAACAAAGTGCTCATACCTTTTCATTTGGGGAAACGAGACAGAAAAGAAAGCGGTCAAAGAAATACACCACAACTTCCAAGGGAGAAGCGTCGTGGTTGAAAAGCTTCCCATCCCCATGTTGCAGAACCTTATGGATCAGCTCGATCTAGTGATCGCTATGGACTCTCTGCCCCTACACTTGGCAGGAATAACATCGACACCAACATTTAGCATCTTTGGAGCTTCCTCAGCGAATAAGTATCGCCCCATCGGCGCAAAACATCACTCCTTTCAAGGAACCTGCCCCTATAAGATAACCTTCGATAAGAGATGCCCCAAACTACGCTCATGCCCCACAGGTGCCTGCATTCGTAATCTTTCGGGGACTGACGTCTTCACCAAGTCTTCTCATGGCACATTTTTTTTGGTGGAAAGAATGCGTGGATCTTTGTATAAGTTTAGAGTGAATAAACCGGAATCAAATGAAAGGGTGAACCAATGAAAAAGATTGCTATTACTGGAACCCATGGGGTGGGAAAAACTACATTAGCTCATCAGGTCTGCGTAGCACTAAAAGAGCGTGCTTTTAATGTTACCGTCATTGAGGAAAAGGCCCGAGCCTGTCCTTTTCCTATCAACGAAGCCGCAACGACAGATACGGAGATATGGATGGTACACACGCAGATCCGTGCTGAGTTACAAGCGAAAGCTAGAAAATATGATGTTGCGGTAATCGACAGATGTTCTCTTGATGCGATTGTATATTGGCACGATCGAAATACCCCACATAAATATTTTGAGCTATTGAAAGATGCAGCCGTACAATGGGTACAAACACAGTACGATATTATCGTTCTTGTGGAACCTTCCAGCGATACCGATAGCTATGCCGTCGATGCGGTTCGGGATTCAAGTATTGTTTATAGGAACCGGATTCGTGATCTATTTCGCACCTATTTCGATGCTTTCCCTGATAGCTACCTAGAGAAAGTTGTCAAAGTGGAATCTGATGAGATTTTTGATAAAGCTGGTGGATATTCCACCGCTGTACAAAAAATTATGAGCCATCACGGATATCCCGTTAAAGATGCCAAGCATGAGTTAGCATGAGTTAGCCCCGGGGTTTAACTCTTATTCCCTTGTGTTTCTTTAAATAGTTAAGTATCATAGTAATCCATTAATAATATCATAGAATGGGTTTGCTATGACTGATCAAAAGAATCAAAGTGCTCACAACTTTTATATTCCCGTTATGGGAACAGGATTTACTATTGATACCCCTCTCCGAGTGGCCCCATATGGGATATCCTCCGTTATTTCTTTAGTCGATGATCAACTTATCGAACAGATGAGAAAACATCATTGCCAAAAAGCGAGAGAACCATATGAAGAAATCCGCAAGGGCGACGATGATTTTCGTGCGCGACGGATCACCACCTACCTAAACCTTATTGATCGCTTGGTGCAACAAAAGGTTCAAACACTCCAAAGCTCTCCCTTTGAAACCGATAGTGAGATCACAAAATATTTTGAAATGCTTCCGGAATCGAACTTGAAAAAGGAATACAGCAAAATGTTGGAGGCGTCCGATCTGCAAAAGAAAGCACAAATGCAGGAAGAACTACGCCGTCGCGCTACACCGGGAAGTATAGATGTGAACATCATGACGAAGCTCAATAATGATGAGTATCAAAACGGACAGAAACTCCCTCCAGAATATGCCCACGGCCTCGCAGCATTGCGTGGCTATGCCAAAAGCACCTTGCACTCTTCAATAATTTTTTCCGCCGGAATCAATCAAAGGCTATATGCTTACATTAAAGAATTCGATGACTTTTTTCCCGATGAAAATAACGGTTTAAAAAAGAAAATTATCTTGAAAGTTAGCGATTACCGATCTGCTCTATTACAGGGAAAATTTCTAGCCAAAAAGGGGTTATGGGTTTCCGAATATCGGATAGAGTCAGGATTGAACTGTGGCGGTCACGCCTTTGCAACAAAAGGGTTTCTTATAGGTCCCATCCTCGAACAGTTTAAACAAAAAAGGCAGGAGCTGCTCGAAACACAATATTCTATGTTTAAGAAGTCCCTTGAAATTCAAGGAAGGCCCGTGAACGATGCGCCCCCGGAAATGACAATAACGATGCAGGGAGGTATTGGTACGCATGATGAAAATACTCTACTTTTCAAGCAGTATTCTGTGAATGGAGTTGGCTGGGGGACGCCATTTATGCTCGTTCCCGAGGTGACAAACGTTGACGAAGAACATCTAAAAAAACTCTCCCAAGCTGGAAACGATGACGTTTATCTCAGTGACAGTTCCCCGTTGAATATACCCTTTTGGAATTTACGCACTTCAGCAAGCGAAGAGGCGCGTAGGCAGCGAATTGAGGAAAACCAGATGGGAAGTTCTTGCCCGAAAGGATTCCTTAAATTTAATTCCGAGATGACAAATACGCCAATCTGTACCGCATCTCGTGTCTATCAGAAGCGTAAACTTCGAGAAATTGCAGAGGGCGAAGTTTCGAAAGATAAACTTACTCTGATCAAGGAATCCATCCTCAATAAATCTTGCATCTGTCACGACCTTGCAGGATGCGCCACCCGAATGAATGAACTCGACCCCAAAGCGACCCCTGCGGTTTGCTGCGGTCCCAACATCGTAAATTTTTCCAAAATCTGTACTCTCAAGGAAATGGTCGATCACATCTATGGCCGCATATCAATATTGACCAACCCCAAGCGTTCGCATATGTTCATCAAAGAGCTTCGACTCTATGTCGACTATCTTTGTAATGAGATGAAAAAACGTGAATTGGGGCTCTCAGATAGTTCAGCAAAATATTTTTCGGAGTTTAAAGATCACTTATTGGAAGGGATCGAATACTATCAAGACCTTTCAAACCAGGTCAAAGAAAAGTACCGAGTTCTAT
>JAAKFP010000029.1 GCA_011065005.1 Chlamydiota bacterium
CCACCACAGACTGGGTGGCTAAGCTGCGCCGTTACGAAAAAGATCACAACATCGTCCCTCATAACTTCATCTTCATCCACCCAAAAAAACGCATCCCTTATCTCTGGACCACAGACGCCGATGAAGCGATCCCTTTAAACAGTCATGCCATGCCTCCTCATACGGTGACCATTTGGAGTCCAGACGATACCCGTGGAACCGACCAGAGCATCGATCCCGAAAAAGTCAAAGGGACGATCTATTACCTCCCCTCCCCAACAACCACCCTTCAGCAAATGGGACAATCCCTCTACCGTAACCGTGCTTTGGGTGAGAAATATATCACAAAATTCGCGGTCTCCGAATCGATGTACAAAAGGATTCTTAGGGTCAGAGGAGACGGAGAAACGACTCCAACCATCGGTGATGCGATCTCAGCCATCAAAAAGACCTCTGTGGATATGCAAGCACCATTAAATTCAAAAGCGCAAATACACAAGATCGAAGGGCAACTTAAACACGCCTTGTTCAAGATCATGTTCACTCCAATAGACCATCAAATGGAAGACGACTATTGGTCTATCGATAATGTTTCAAAGCAGATGATAGCTGATGCGACCATCACGAGCTTCCTCTTTAAAATTGTTGAAAAGACGTTTTTCATCACAGAGGTCCCTAACTTCGCCGAAGATATGGAGCCGACAAAAAAATGTCACGCACTCGAAGACCTCTCTAAACGCTATGAGGAGGCAATCGCTCAGGTGCAAGACCACTTAGACGAGGCTCAGAAATATGAAGGGGCCCTGGGCGACAATTTTCATCCTCTCATCAAAGCCGCAAAAGAGCACCTCCAAGATGCGCTAACCTCTTTGCGGCGGGGGAAGGAACTATTTGAAGCGGAGAAAGCTGAATTCCAAAAACACCTACCCAAACAATGGGAAAAAGGAACCGGGCAAAAGTCTAGAGAGAAGGTCAAACAACGCCAGAAACAAAAACAAAAAACCAAGCAAACACAGGCGGCACCCTCCGCCTTTAATGATGATGGCCTCAACGAAAATCTCGACTACCTTCCCCTGAAAATCTCCGAACTGTTTGACGGGAAAATCAAAGATGTTCTGCCGTGTGATGGTGCCTTGGTAAAAATGTCACCTCAAATGGAACGGCTGTATACTCGAATCTCCCAATTCTCCGGCACCACCTTCGGATATCTTATAATGACTAAACAAAACGATATCGAACAACGCTATGCGATGTGCTCAGAAGAAGACTACCACGAAGTGCTGCGCACAGAATGCCAAAGGCTCCAAAAGGACAATATACTGGGCCGTTCGATGACCGTACTTCAACTCACCCCTCATGGTTTCTCGGTAGTAGATAGCGTCGGAGATACCGGGCGACCCAACCTGGAGGAAATCGTGAAGCATAAGTTCTTTTTCGGGTTTTCGAAATTTCCTCCAAGTGAGCTTAAAGCACTGAAACACTGGGTCCGTACTGTGCCAAAACTGGCGGACTGGACCAAAACTGCCGGCACCCGCCAACAGCAGATCCTCCTCGAAAAAATCCGGAATAATGAAATCTAGCGTCCAATGGTGTCAACTTAAGAAATAAATAACTATTCGGGTTCTTCTTTCATGGACTATAGTGTTAACCGTAACTAAGAAGTAGAAAAATAAAAAAAGGACCGAAGGTCTGAAAGTGGATAGCCCAGGCAGTAGTGAAGGGAGCTTGCGACCGGAACGGAAGCCTGGGTAGTAGGATGTAAAAAATGAGCCCTGAAAGGGCGATACATTTATGTCACCGGAAACGAAAAAGCCTATACTAAACTCCAGATACAATGATGGCATTATGAATTTCTAAAGGAATATTTTGTATCTCCCTTTCAGGGCTCATCTTTGTACGTCTCTCTACCCAGGCTTCCGTTCCGGTCGCAAGCTCCCTTCACTGCTGCCTGGGCTATCCACTTTCAGACCTTCGGCCCTTTGATTTTTCACATTTTTGGCTGGGGCCACCGTCCCAGAAATAGAGGTGAACAGTTACAGACAACCCCTCTCTGATAAGCCTCTTTGTTAAAGATTAAAATCAAACCCTAATAGATCAGGTATTTTTGACGGAGGGTTAGAAACTGTTCCCTCTCCTTCTGGTGTATCTCTTGGAGCTTCCAGACAATATACCTTTCGTTGGTGATGAGACGGTACACCTCTTCCGTTCCATTCACTTTACAGAACATCTCTTTACGATTTTTTGCGGCGAGTATCGCTTCCTGAAATTTTTTAGGAAAAAGACTTTTCAACATGCCTAGAATCAGATATTGGGTACTCACGGGTTTATAGACCTTAGGATCTGTGATGATTATAAACACCCCGTGACATTCTCGTTTCGCAAATCTCCCATAGAAAGGCTGATAGTGGTAAGGATGGAAAGCAACACCAGGAAAATTCTGTTCGTTCAGACTTTTGGCAAAAGAATCCGCATCAATCCAGGGAGCTCCAATCACTTTGAAAGGGAGAGTGTACCCTATTCCGATGTTCACGACTTGCAGCTCACCGAGAATTCCTGTAACAGGATAATACCATGGAGTGTTTGCCTCTGGAATGTTTGGACTTGTAGGGATCCAAGCCAGGCCGGTGTCCTGAAAGCTCATCTGCCGGCGCCATCCTTTCATGGGAACAACATACAATTGACATCCAACGTGATATTCTGCATTGAAAAAACGTGCTAATTCCCCAAGAGTCATTCCATGGCAATAGGGTACATTAATATACCCCACAATGGAACGCCACTTCTCCTCCATCATCGGCCCATCTACAACGAGGCCATTTATCGGATTTGGCCTATCCAAAACAACAATGGGGATTCCATTTTTTGCAGCTTCCTCCATGGAATAGAATAAAGTCGCAGCATACGTATAGGAACGGGACCCGATGTCTTGAATGTCATAAAACAGCAGGTCCACCTGCTCCAACATTTTCTTTGTTGGCCGCATGGTACTTCCGTGTAAGCTATAGACGGGTATGTTGTCGGCATCCTTTCCGTCCTGAATCAGCTCCTCTGAATGAGCGACACCGGAAATGCCATGCTCTGGAGCAAATAGAGCAACAATCTTGAAGCCAAGCTTTGGGGCGTGTCGCTTTAGCAGATCGACCGTGGACTCCATTTGGTGATTGACAGCGGTATGATTCGTAATCAGACCAATTCGCTTCCCTTTTAAAAGATGGTCATACCCTCCATTAAGAAGCACTTCGACACCTACCAAAACTTTTGGGGGTTGTTCTGCATATGCGGGCACAGAAAAACCAGTAAGCTGCAAAGCGCACAGAAGATAAAAATTGAGAAAGACAAAATTCTTTTTAAGGTATCTCATTTGATCCATCCTCTAGAATCTGAAACGAATCAATAGTAAGCGATTGAACTGGTTACAGCAACTGAATTCAACACTTCCGGCTAAAAATTTGAGCCTCACCCCCCCCCCTTTTTTCGACATACTTGGCGACTAGAGAAAACGATCAGGATGAACAAGATAGGAAAGATGAATCAACGATCATCTGTGTTTTTATCCCATCCATCGTGCCCATCCTGATAGGATTCTATACTTTTCGTGTCATTCGACTACAGCGCATCTAAGAACTCAAAATTTCTAATGACTTTTTCCTTTTTTTAGCCTTTTTGTAAAGAAACTGATGTGTTATAAATGACGGTTCACAAATCAGAGGGAAACATGGAAAGCTCGCAATATATGGATAGAGCTAGACAGCTCTTAGAAGGAGTTCGAGGAAAAACCCTTTCGATTGAAGAGCGTAGAGAAAGTGCCATGGAACTCTCAGCACTAATACTCAATGAAGCCCGCCGAGTGCAAACAAGGTTTGAACACCGCATACAAACCCAATTGGATCGGATGATGACCGACCCCAACGGCAAGGTGTTCACGACGACTATGACCGATGAGTGTTTTCGAAGCCACAACCCCATACGTGTTGCCGACCAGCTAACCTATCTTCTCAACAAATTTGGAATTCCCAAGTTTCCCACCTATTTCAAACAGCTGCAGTTGTTGGCTTTTAAATGGCTTGGCAAAACCTTCCCTCAAATCCTTGTCCCTATCGCTCGGTATCTGTTGAGGAAGGAGACTGAAACAATGATTCTTCCTGGAGAGCGTCGTCGTTTAGCCAGACATATGGACCGCCGTCGAAAAGAAGGTGTACGTGTGAACCTAAATCATTTAGGGGAAGCGATTCTTGGTGAGGAAGAAGCAGAGAAAAGACTCCAAACGTATCTCGACGACCTATCTCATCCAGAGGTAGAATATATTTCTGTGAAAATCTCGACGATTTGCAGCCAGATCAACCTGCTTTCGTGGGAAAATACTGTTGAAATCCTCGAAGAACGTTTGAAAAGGTTGTACCGTGCAGCCATGCAACATACTTATGTTCGACCTAGTGGTAAATGTGTGCAGAAATTCGTCAACCTTGATATGGAAGAATACCGTGATCTCCATCTTACTGTTGAAGTTTTTCGCCATGTATTAGACAACCCCGAATTCTACGACCTTCCTGCAGGCATTGTTCTGCAAAGCTACCTCCCCGACTCCTATCTCATCCAACAAGAACTTACCGTCTGGGCCATGCAACGTGTTGCTAACGGAGGAGCGCCCATTAAAATACGTATTGTTAAAGGTGCAAACCTTGCCATGGAACAGGTGGAAGCTTCGCTACATATGTGGCCGCAGGCCCCCTATACCAATAAAGCGGATGTTGACGCCAACTTCAAAAGGATGGTGAACTATGGCTGTACGTTGGAACATGCCCGTGCAGCAAGAATTGGAATTGCTAGCCACAACCTTTTTGATATTGCTTATGCCCTCTTGATACGGTCTGAAATGGGTATCGAGAAATTTGTCGATTTCGAGATGTTGGAGGGCATGGCTGACCACATGCGCCGTGTTGTCCAAGCGCTTAGCGGGGGAATGCTGCTCTACTGCCCCGCTGCTACCGAAAAAGAATTCCAACATGCTGTTGCTTACCTGGTTCGGCGTTTAGATGAAAATACTGCACCCGAGAATTTTCTTCGCCACTTGTTTGGTTTATTTCCCGAAACAAAAGAATGGCAAAATCAGGCAAATCAATTTTCCCTGGCATGTCATGCTGCCAAAGCAGTGAACCACAGCTCTCGTCGCAGAACCCAAAATCGCAATATTGAACTGGAAATGTCTAGTCTCTCCCTACCCTTTAGCAACGAACCCGAAACAGATTGGTCTCTCAGGCAAAACCGCAAATGGATAGAAAACATCCTGCAAAAATGGGCGAAACATGACTTTGAACCTGTACCCTTGGTGATCGGTGGAAAAGAAATCCCTCCAGGGGATCAAGCAGGCATTGGAAGAGACCCAGCCTGTCCGGATGCTGAAATCTACCGATACGCTTTAGCTGACAGTTCACAAATTGATAAAGCTCTACAGGTGGCTGAAAAAGCACAACGCAAGTGGGCGGAAACACCCCTCGAAGAGAAGTCGGATGTATTTGCGAAGTTAGCGCATTTGCTAAGAGTTCATAGAGGCGACCTCATTGGAGCGATCGTTGCTGACAGCGGTAAAACTGTTTCCGAAGCTGATAGCGAAGTTTCCGAAGCGATCGATTTTGTGGAATATTACCGAAGAAATGTCGAAGAACTCAACAAAATGGAAGACCTCCGCTGGCAGCCCAAAGGAACCATCCTTGTCGCACCTCCCTGGAATTTTCCCTGTGCTATCCCCTTAGGAGGCATCGTAAGTGCTCTTGTTTGTGGAAATTGCGTAATCTTCAAACCAGCATTGGAAGCGACCTACATTGGTTGGGAGATCTCAAAAATATGCTGGGAAGCCGGCATAAAAAAAGAGGTCTTGCAATTTCTCCCTTGTGAGGACGAGCCAACCGGAAGTCAACTTATTCAAGACCGCCGCATCGCTGGGGTCATCCTCACCGGAGCCACAGAGACCGCAAAGATGATGCTAAAATTGCGCCCAGGACTCAATCTCTGTGCTGAAACGGGTGGAAAGAATGCGATGATCATCACGAGTATGGCTGATAGAGACCTTGCCGTTAGCGATTTGATAAATTCTGCCTTTGAGCACGCGGGTCAAAAGTGCAGCGCTTGCAGCTTGGCAATTTGTGAAGCAGAAGTCTATGATGATCCAAACTTTAGAAAAACGCTACGCGATGCAGCTGCCAGTTTGCGAGTAGGTTCAGCCTGGAACTTAGCAACACGCGTGAATCCCCTCATCCGTGAGCCTGATGAAACCCTCATGCGCGGGTTGACCCAACTTGACGAGGGAGAAGAATGGCTTCTTGAACCCAAACAAGATCCTCACAACCCCAACCTCTGGAGTCCTGGCATCAAACTTGGAGTTAAAGGGGGTAGTTTCACTCACCAAAACGAACTATTCGGCCCTGTTCTTGCCGTAATGCGTGCCGATAATCTTGAGCATGCTGTTCAATTAGCCAACAGCACCTACTATGGCTTAACATCCGGCATTCAGACTCTTGATGAGCGTGAACAACACTATTGGATTGATCATATTGAAGCTGGAAACTGCTATATCAATCGCGGGATTACGGGTGCGGTCGTCCAAAGACAACCTTTTGGAGGATGCAAAGAAAGTAGCTTTGGCCGGGGAGCAAAAGCTGGTGGTCCTAACTATCTGATGCAGCTGATGAATCCGGAACAAACTTCCCTTCCCACGAATAACGAGTCTGTACCCGGACACGTGAAAATGTTGCGGCTACAGCTAGAAAAAATGGACATTTCTCCAGAAGAAGTTGAATTATGGAACGCTAGCACGGGAAACTATGCTTACTATTGGAAACGCTATTTCAGCAAAAAACACGACCCCAGCCTCGTCGTAGGCCAAGATAATTTTCATAAATATGTTCCTCACGCACGGGTTGTTCTCCGCGTCAACAGCCAAGACAATATGATCGATGTCACCCGCTCCATTGCTGCTGCGATGACATGTGAAACCCCTCTGCAGATAAGTGGGGAAAGTGAAAAGCTGCAGAACTTATCCAAAGGAGAGTGGCTAAAGTTAGCACCCGACGTTGAGATCGTAGAAGAAACAGAAACGCAATTTATTGAAAGGGTCCAGACAGAAAACATCAAAAGGGTGCGCTTGCTTTCTTCTCCCTCGCTCAAACTCAACCAGGTACTTGCCGAGGTGGCATGCAATACAATGACCGCTCCCGTGCTAGCAAACGGCCGTGTGGAGTTACTCTATTATCTTCGCGAAATTAGCTTAAGCATTGACTACCACCGATATGGAAATCTTGGAAACCGCGATAAGGAAGAACGAACCCCAATGTTGTAAGAATTATGAATTATCTCACTCATCTAAATACCGAACAAAATAAAGCCGTCAATACGGTTGAAGGCCCGCTGCTCGTCTTAGCCGGAGCAGGTTCTGGCAAGACTCGTGTTGTCACCTATCGTATTGCAAAGCTCTTGGATATAGGGGTAAACCCTGCGAAGATATTGGGTCTCACCTTCACAAATAAAGCTGCTAATGAGATGAAAGAGCGCATTAAAACTTTGACGCAAAGTAATGTGCTAATCTCTACCTTCCACAGCCTTGGAGCGCGCATCCTTAGAGAATCCATTCACCACTTAGGGTACAAAAACGACTTTACAATCTACGATGAAGAAGATGTCATCAAGCTTCTAAAAGCCTGTCTCAAGGAACTTGACCTCGTTGATAAGAAAATGGACCCCAAAGCTTTTAGAGGTCTAATTTCTCATGCCAAAAACGACCTCCAAAGCCCTGATCACATCGATGAGAGCGGCGCCACAACGCAAATTGAAAAAGTGTTTCCAAGGGTCTATGCACGCTACCAATCACATCTGCAAAACTACAATGCTGTGGATTTCGACGACCTCCTCTATCTCACAGTCAAACTTTTTAGCGATCATTCTGACATTCTTGAACATTACCAAGATCGATGGGATTTTCTTCTCATAGACGAATACCAAGATACGAACGAGGCCCAATATGCAATGGTCCGTATGCTCGTATCTAAAACCAACAACATCTGCGTCGTTGGAGACCCAGACCAATCGATCTACTCCTGGAGAGGCGCCAATATCCGAAACATCCTCAATTTTGAAAATGACTTTCCCGGAGCAAACGTCATTCGTTTGGAGCAGAATTACCGCAGCCGTAGCAATATCTTAGACGCTGCAAACAACCTCATCTGCTACAACGATAACCGTTACGAGAAAAAACTCTGGACAGATCTCGGGGAAGGGGAAAAGATCAAACACTATACCGGCAACACCGAACAAGAAGAAGCCCGCTTTATTACGGAGAAGATTCGCTATTACCATGAACAACACAACATACCATTAAAGGAAATAGTCGTTTTTTACCGCACCAACTTCCAATCCCGGGTGTTCGAAGATCGACTTCTATTTAGCAAAACCCCCTACGTCATTGTGGGAGGGATCTCTTTTTACCAAAGACGTGAAATTAAAGACATCTTAGCCTTCCTCCGAATGGTGCATTCCGGCGCAGATTATATCTCGTTTGCACGAACGATCAATATTCCAAAAAGGGGCATTGGAGGAGCAACAATCGAAAAGGTTCGAATAGGTGCTGCACAGGAGAATCTATCCATATTAGACTTTTGCCAAGCCCTAATCCGTGGAGAACCATTGAACACTGCAATCAGACTTTCAGCAAAACAAAAGCAAGGAATTCAAGACTACCTTCAAATCATCCATGAACTCACACGTATTCATCAGGAATGTTCCTTAAAAGAGCTGGTCACCGCAGCTATCGAAGAATCAGGTTACTTAAAAGCCCTCTCAGACGATCCGGAAACTTTTGACGACCGCAAAGGAAACCTTGACGAGCTGATCACAAAAGCCATGGAATGGGAGCAAGACCATGAAAATCCCACCCTTGCTACGTTTTTGGAAGAACTTTCTCTGAAGTCGAGTTTAGACGAAGCCGAATCCACAAATGATCGTGTCAACCTTATGACCATCCATAATGGAAAAGGGTTAGAGTTCACTCTCGTTTTTCTCGTGGGAATGGAGGAAGACCTCTTCCCACATGCAAATGCTCGCGGCAGCCATTCTGCACTCGAAGAGGAACGTCGATTGTGTTACGTGGGGATGACCCGTGCAAAAGAATATCTCTACCTCACAAATGCGCGCTTTCGATACCTTTGGGGCATGGGACGAACACAAAGGCCAAGCCGCTTCTTCCGTGAAATCCCTACAAAATTCATAGAAAAAATCCGCTCAACCTCTAGAAGAGAACAAAAACCCCATGTTGAAGATGAATTCATCGACGAAATCGACCAAACATACCCAGAAGAAGGGAAAGCGGAACACTTTTCCACTGGAGATGCCGTCTTCCATGATCAGTTTGGTGTCGGCGTTGTTCAAGAAGCCTACCAAGGTTCTATAGGCTTAAGCTACAAAATCCTCTTTTCAAAAGACAACCAAGTCAAAAATATCGTCGCCAAATACGCCCAATTGACCAGGCTCTGAGTAACCGCGAGAGCACGAGGAAACCAGGGCAATAGAATTTATCAGGATAGGTAGGATGGGAAGGATAAAATAATGATAGAACGATATTTTAAGACAACCGAAACTCACCAACAATAAGATTTTAATTTGCTTCGAAAATTTATTATTTCTATTTATCCTTTCTATCCTACCCATCCTGATATTTTTTTTGAGGGCAGAAGAGACTTGGAAATGGAAATTTTTGTATCACGAAAATCCGTGTTTAAGGGACTTCATCGCATCAGGACTGGAAACTATCGCATTGTCTATCAAACTCTTCATTTACAGTGTGTATAAAAAAAAACACCTAAAAATTGAGTTATTATGTATAGCTTATTAATGGTAATAAATTTAAGACCTTGGACCAACTAGCAATCGACCCCATACAGAGGATTGGCAATCTATGGATGAACGTAACACTCTTCAGGAAGAAATCCCAACATCCGAAAGATTAAGAAAAGAGGGCGAAAGATACACTGAAAACGCCCCCTTATTCAGAACAATTGACGCTGAAGACTTTAAGGAAATGTATGACACAAGAAAGCTGTTCCTCGGCCTTCGAAAGCACCTCTCCTTTATCCTTCTTTGTATGGGAATCTTCGCCCTGTTCGGACTGTATGCCACTTACATGTTTCTGAACACCTACAAAGCCGATGCCGTTGTTTTATACCAAGGAGAAAAAAGTGCTTCTAAGGAACTTGAAGGGGGCTTAACGATCACCAACCTCACCTTGGCTACTGTAATAGATATGATAAAACAACCCAAAAACCTTGAAAATGTCAGAGCGATACTAGGTCTAGATTTAGCTCCTAAAGAGATTGCCGGAATGATACAGGTGCAAACCCCCAAAAACAACTCTAGCTTGATCCGAATAGTCGCAAAAGGAGATAATCCGAATTTGGTCATCGACATTGCCAATACCTTAGCTAAGGTTGCGGTCAAAACCACCCAAGAATTTACTCAGAACCAATTGAAAATGGCTTTAGCGAATTACCAAACTCAAGCAGCTATCGTCCGCCAAACCCTAGCTTCTCAAATTCAAGATATTGAAAATTTCAAAACAACACATCAATATTTAGAAATGGAGCCGGAACATTCTATTTTCCTCACGCAACTAGAGGATTCTCGCAAGTCGCGCGATGTCGCAAATGTGGAATACGACACCCACCTGATACAATATGAAAACCTAAAAAGAGAAATGGAATCTCTACCCGAATACGTTCCCATTTCCATGGAATCAGGAGGAAGTCCTCTAGGATCAGAAATAGTAAGCCTTAAAACCTCTATAGCGGAAGCACGAGCCAAATATGCCGAAGAAAACCCGAAATTAAAGCAACTAGAGCAGAGGTTAAACGAATTACTCCAAGACAGTAAAAGCAATTTAAAGGTTGATGATAACAAATTCTACGAGAAAAATCCAAAAAGAGAAACTCTTGAGATGGAACTTGTTCATCTTCAAGGAAAAGTTCATTCAGCACAAAAAGTAAAAGAAGACTCCTCCGAAAAAATGAGTGAACTTGAGGAAAACCTGACAATGCTTCCCGTACAGCAAATGGCCTTTGTAAAACTCCTACAAGTCAAAGATATCACCTTTGATCAGTTGAAGTTCATAAGTAAGGCCATTGAATCTGCGCAAATAATGACACACATTCCAAAAGGAAGCTTAGATCTCTACCAATTTACAACAGAAGCGAAGCCGTGGAAGTCGGGTTTGTTTGTTGAACTCCTTCCACTTCTAGGATTATTTTTTGGAATAGGAGTGGGATTAGTTGTTTCAATTTTCCTTGAGACCCAAGATAGCAAGCTACGCACCTCCAAGCAAATCGGAATGTTATATTCTGTTCCCTGCATCGGTACCATTCCCGAATTCCCAAAACTCGACAATAAAAATGGTAAGAAACGAACCCTCTTTTTTGTTCGTGATCTTGCAGAGCATATTGACAAAACAATCAAGACCAAGAACATCGTAGGCGGTGCTTCGATCACCCTAACAAGTTCCACGAGTCAGGAAGGGAAAAGCTGCATATCCTATTACCTCGCAAACTATTATTCTATGCTTGGAAAAAAAGTGCTGTTAGTCGAATTTGATTATCGAAAAAATTCCTTCGTCGAAATACCAGAAAATCAGACACCTCTTATTAACTATTTAAAAGGGAAAGCTGAACTCGAAGAAGTTATAGCACCGGGAAAACCCGACAGGATAGGTATCATTGAAAATGATCCAACAATGAAAGAACTGGTAAAATCGGAAAAGATGTCTGATCTGTGGAAAACTGTTAAGGGTAAATATGATCTAATTATCATCGATGCTCCAGGAGTTATTGAAGATGACTATGCAACAAACCTAGCTGCATTAACCGACCTTTGTCTTCTTGTTGTTGGTTCATCTCTAGTAAAAAAGAGTACTATTGACGAAACGCTAAGAGTTCTTGACTTCTCCGGCACAAAACCTTGGGGCATTTTATTGAATCGGATCGATCCAATTTATATCGACAATGAAAGAATTAAACTGGAAACAAAAAAAGCATTGCAGATTTGACTTATGAACAAAGTTATGAGCTACACCTTTTCACTTAGGCAATTCTTAGCAACGCTGCTTGCTCTGTCCCTATTCTCTGGGTGTTCCTCTTGCTTTAAACCAAGGTTGCCTCGTTATTGTGGCGGCCGCCCTCAAGTAATCACATCTAAAGAACAAT
>JAAKFP010000290.1 GCA_011065005.1 Chlamydiota bacterium
TTGATTTACAATGGGTTAGAAAAAATCCAGACATACTCAGCGAGTAGGCGGATTTTTTCTAATTCATTGTGGATCAAAAGATTAGTATTAGGGTCCATTTTTACCGTGAAGATCAGTGTTTAACAGGCATCTTCCTATAAAAGGGGTAATCTGCAACTTCTAAAAGCTCCTTGTCCCCTTTACTATCACCATAAGCATAAATCTGGTAATTGTCCAAAGACCCTAAAAGCTCTTTTAGTCTTCTCACTTTTTCCTCGCTTCGGCAGTTCAACCCCACCAGCTTACCCGTCACTTTCCCCTCATCATCTGCGGCGAGTCGCGAGGTTAGAGCGTCATGAAAGCCAGCAAACTGCGCCCAGTGTTCTAAATACATATCCAGAGAAGCACTTATTAAGATACAACGATGCCCCTTATGTAAATGCCACTGTAGTCGCAGTAAACCTTCAGGACGCAAACGCCTGAAAAGTCTTTCTTTAGCAAAGGCTTTCCCTTTTTTCTTAAGCTCTTCAAGGGGCATCCCTTCAAAAAACTGTTCCAATATGCGTTCTTTCGTTTGTTGCCGAGTAGCCATCCCAAAAACAAAGGCCAACAAGGTGGGCACTTGTAAAAGGAGATAGAATATTGTCTTAAAAGGTCCAGCGACAAAGAACAAGAAATCTATAAGGGTATCTCTGTATGTCAAAGTCCCATCGAAGTCAAAAGCTGCTATGATAGGGCGTTCGTTTTCCACTGTTTCCATCACAATTTCAACCTCTTGAAGATACATTCTGGAATGGAATTGATAACCATCATTATGTAACGCCAAAACCCGGGAAGATACACGACATCTGAAGATTTTGACAGAGCTTTTACGATTTTCCTTCCCACGTATTCTGGTGAAGCAACAAGAAAAAGACCCGGTTTCCCAAAAGTCATAGGGGTATCAACAAACCCCGGCTTGATGGTAAGCACTCTAACTCCTTGTGGGTAGAGACGATTCCGCAAACCTTGAAGATACAGAGCAAAAGCTCCCTTGGCGGAACCATAAATATAATTACTCTGCCTGCCACGATCCCCAGCTACAGAAGATATTCCAATGATGAATCCCGATCTCTTCTTGGAAAAATAATTGGCACATTGGTGTATAATCGAACAGGCTCCCGTGAAATTACGATTGATAATCTTCTCTTCTTCCTCAAAATCTTCCATCGCTTTTTGATGATGCCCAACATCTCCAAACGCCACCAAAACTCCTTCCAAACCATCCATCTCTCGTACTGCGCGTTGTAGGAACTGAGAATGCTCTCGATATTTTTCTGCATCGAACTGACCAAACTTCACTTCTACTTGATGGCGAATTTCTAGATCAGAGGCAATCCGTTGCAGTTCATCAGTATCTCTGCCGGCAAGGTAGAGAGAATGTCCTTTCTCAGCAAAGGCAGATGCAGCGGCTCTTGCTATTGCAGAGGTTGCTCCTAAAACTAATACAGCATCACTCATCTCTTCTCCTCAATTCCTAATCTGCGGGATAGATCGGAATGAAACCTTCCCTCAGGATCTACCGCGGCTTTGACTCGCCGCCATTCTGGATATCGAGGATACATCGCCCGGAATGTTTCGGGTTTCATCCGCGCATCTTTTGCTAGATAGACGCGTCCTCCATATTTCAGAACGAGTTCATCGATTTCATCGAGGAGAGGATAGTTCTTTCTGCTCTGCCATTTGTAATAGAAGGCGTTAAAAGCTTTAACTGCCAGAGAATTCAAAACCCAAGAAGGCAGATCAAAAGGTATGGAACGCCCTCCTTTCTTGGAGATATGAGATAGATCCTTACTTTTCGAGGAGATCTCTCCAGGTTGCGCGTGATGACCATTCATCACGATACTACGCCCCATGCGGCCTTGAGTCTGGCTCAACTGATGGGAACGTTCGGGACGAAAGAGATCTGCAGAGCTGATAGGATAATTCCCCCACCCAGCCAGTGGTGATTTTGGTTTAATATTTAGGACCATTCTTCCCCATAAAATACTCTGCTTTTGACGATACTCCGTCCCCGCCTCACTTGTCAACTTGTTCACAAGAAGACTGAAATTCGGAGTAGGTACAAGGGGCTAATTGCAGAGCCTGGGCGCAAGGAGAGGTGCGGTCTATTGACGGCAGCGGATGCAACGGGTGATAGAATCGGCGTTTGTGGTTCTGTCTGTGCTGTCTTCGCGATAACATGCCCACAGTTGCTGTTCCGATGGAGAGGGGCTGGCAATTGCACCAAACCACCTGTTTGCATACGTAGAAGCGCTACACGACAGCTCATTATCGTCCCAGATTGTGTTCAGCTTTTTTTCGCTCTACGACGCATCTCTGCCCTTTCTGGTAAATATACCTAACTCCGAATTTCAGGACCCATTCCTATCCTTGCATTTTTTACAAAAATTTAATATAAAGGCATTCTAGTTGAGTGAAGTCAAACAAAATGAGTAGGTCACTTATGATCATAAGCCGTTTCATTCCCCTGAGTCGATTCTTGCTGTGGTTGCCAGCAAAATCACCCGAATTAACAACTTATGCTTTTAGTCAAATAGAAATCCCTAGAGTAACTTTTTCCAAGGCGATTTTAGATAAGCAGCTGGATGGCACGTTAAGGTGGATGGTTTTCAATAGATTTGGTTACCAAGAGTACCGGATCTTTGCTGATGAAAATCGGCTAGATCACTATCTTAGCCAAAATGAGCATGTAGATATCTGGGAGGTTCAAGTAGAAAACACGACTCTATACAAATGGTGCGATCCTGATGAAACGATTTCGTGCACTTGCCAGGAAGAACTCTATAGAGAGCTAGCCTTAACTACAGACCACGGGGTTTTTTCTATTTATGATGTTAATACCCATAAGGAACGGTTTGTCCAGCAAAAAAGGGGATGGTTTCGCTGCGGCTTTGAAGAGGTCTCCTTAGAGCAAGCCAAAAAAACTCTTCTCAGGAGAATGGCAACCCAAGTGAGCACAGACAAAATTCTAGCTTTAGGTATCGCTACCTTAGCAGCATCTTCTGTGGTTGTAGTGATAGGGAAAACCCTTTCGAATAAGGTATGGGATTTAACAAAAGAGGGGCGTGGTTTATTCACCTCTCCTACTCTTTATACCTCTCTACAGAAAACCTCCTTTTTGTTCAGTGTAGCGCTGTCGAGCTATGGAAGAGAAAACACTCCTCTTCCAATGATTTTACCCTCTCTTTTAGGTATCTTTATATCAATTGGTGATACCATGGCGCTGCCACTTTGTCCTTCTTTGGTAGGAAGTTACGATACTCCAAATGCAGCCTGGAGTGTAGCACTGAGTGGGAACTATGCTTATGTTGTGGATGTAAGTTCTCTTCAAATTCTTGACGTAAGCAATGTGACAAAGCCGATGTTTGTAGGTTCTGGCTTTTGGGGAGGGCAGAGTTGGGATATAGCAGTTGATGCTAATTATGCTTATTTAGCTGTAGGAAATTCTGGCCTTCAAATTATCGACGTGAGTAATGTGAGTAATCCTGTACTAGTAGGGTTATGGAATGGAAGATCAGGCCCTACAAGTGTTGCTATATCTGGAAATTATGCCTATGTAACAAATGATGTTTCTGGCCTTCACATCATCGATGTGAGCAAT
>JAAKFP010000291.1 GCA_011065005.1 Chlamydiota bacterium
ATCAGCGAGTCTGTAGACACCTATCATGAATCCGAGCCCGGGCAATAGTGCAAAACAGATGAGTTTTGCTGTTGTTAAAAAAGCAGACCATGGAAGGCTGTTAACCCAGACACTGAATACTAGACTTCCAAAGAAAATAACCAAGCACCAAAACAGTTTCCTATATTCTAGAGGCAACGGATGTATTGATTGTGTGCATATAAGATAATACGTTGTAAGAATTCCATAGGCAATGAATGTTGCAAATGCAGCCCCGCGGGGTCCAAATATAGGGATGAGGTATAGATTCAATATAAAATTGACAGCAGCTGTGATCCATGTGGAAATGCTGAAGTGATATGTTTTCTTTTCCAAGGATATACCTATGGCGGTTATTTGCGTTGTCCCGAATAAAACCATACCAAAAGTAATATAAGGAACAACTTGAGATGCAGACCAATACTCCTGAGGCATTAAAATCCTCAGAGCTTCGATACTAAATAAACTTAATCCTGCCGCTGTGATTGTTAAAAAGAAAAACCACATGGTAAAAAAATTGCTATAGAGCGTTCGATAATCAGGTCGTGATCGGTAAAGCATCAATGCATGAGGACTCCAGGCTTGCCCAAAAGCAGTATTAATAAAAATGATAATCGTGGCGATCCTAAAGGCAGTACTATAAATTCCAACTTCCTCCGTTGTAGACAATTCAGCTAACATCCATCGATCCATTGAACCGAAAATCCAATAAGCGATCCCTGCAAAAATGAAAGGGTAGCCAAACGAAACTAGCTTTTTACATTTATTCCAGCTAAAACTCCAAACCAACGACTTCCTTATACTCCACAAACTTAATGGAGCTACGACCATAGAGGCTATAACCGTACCTAAAAGGTATCCCGAAATCCCCCACTGGTACCTGGTGATAAATATTAGAGATAATGTCACAGATACAGTGTTTTGAAGAGCTGAAAACAAAGCAAATTTCCAGGGGCGAAAATGAAGTCGCATTAGATCGACACTAAACTGAAATATTTGGGTTGGTAGAGTTCCAATTATGGCCAACAAAATTAAAATCCAGGGTAGCTGGCAGTTGTTATAGATATCTTCTTTAAAAACATATGTTACAAATAAAGAAATACCACCTATGAATAGGGATAAAACCACTAAGGTCAGTAGGCCCGTAGCCACAAGTTGAGGCTGCTCTTCCTCACGAGTCACGGGATCTGTGTAATACCTTTGAACCGCGTTTGTTAAACCACAATTAAAGGTTACAGCGATTAGAGACGCTAATGTGGTGGCTAAAGCAAAGACCCCAAACTCACTTACCGATAGGTAGCGTGCTATGATTGGGAATATTGCAATGTTAACAAATTTAAAGATGAAATCAATCATCCCATAAATACTAGTGTCTTTTACGAGTGCTTTAAGCATAAACCATTCAATGCTGAATTGTTTCGGGAATAAGATCTTTCACCCCTTGAGAAAACGAAACTAGCGGATCTATTTCTAAGATTTTTTTTGTTTTCTCGATATCGCCAATTAGAGAAGAAGGTTGAGATGTGTGATCTTCTTTGAAAACAGGCTCTCGTCCGACGTGGTTTCCAATAATCTCTGCTATATTTCGCAATGTCAAAATCTCTTTACCTGCAACATTTAAGGTCTCACTACGGTTTAACTTCATGGAGGCCTTTATCATCCGAACAGCATCGGAAACATGAATGGGGTTGAGGGACAATCCATCTTTCCCCTGGAGGTGAATTGGATTTCCTTCAATGATATTGTCGACTAACCGGGGAATCAGCATATGGCGTTGCTGGCCCCTGCCATATACAAAAAAGAACCGATAGGTGATCACGTTCAAAAAGTTTTGGTAGCTTTGAGCGATGAGCTCCGCACACAGTTTTGTGGTAGGATAAAACCCTAGATGGGGAGTTAAACTGATGGGATCGTCTGGTGAGAAGGGGTTATTTCCAGATCCGTAAACCCCTCCCGTTGACGCGTGTAAAAAGGACTTTGCTTTAGCGTTAACAGCATAGTCTAGCATCTTGACAACACTAGCCGTATTTACTTGGAACATGTGTTCAGCGCGACTGGGAAAGTTGCGAAAGTGTTCTGATTGTGCAAGATGGATGATCATTTCGACTTCTGAAGGAAGATTCTCAAGGCCGTTTGAGGAACTTAAATCACCTTCAACGAGCCTAACTGGTAAGCTCTGAAACAATCTCCTAAAGACATTCGACTTGCGACTGAGAACATAGACTTCATAATCTTGACACAGTTCCCGCACAAGTTGTGCGCCGATGAGCCCAGTACCACCTGTAATTAAACACCTAGACATTTCTTTACACCTATCTGTCCATTAATCTCATCAAACACTTTCCCAATAGCTTCAACCGAATGGTGGTTCATAACAAACACTCGTGATTTTTTTCCTATCTCTACAACTTTTTTTCTGTCATCGACCAACTCTCTGATTTTTTCTTTGACGTTGTGCATCGTGCAATGGATCAAAGGGATTTCATTCTCTGCGACAATTCCTGCATCGACATAAAACTGCTGCAGATCTTCTCTCAAATAACAAAGCACAGGCTTACCCATCGACATCCCCTCAATAGCGATCATGCCATACCAACCAATGATCAATTGGTCAGCAACAACATCTACTGTTTCCATACATTCTCTGATTTTTTCATTCGGCATTTTCTCAATAATCACAAGTTCAACAGGAAGACCTTCATTCCTGAGCTCTTCCACAGCTTGGATAAAAAACTCTGTACCTTTGACATGCCGATGATTGGGTGCATGCAAAATTCTAAAGGGTTCATCAGCATTTTTTGCCGTTTCTGCTTCCGAAGTAGATGGCTTCCACAAATCGGTGTCTATGGAAAAATGGGCTAACAATAGTGTATCCCAATAATACATGTATTCAATCCAATCGCATCCACTGATCACATGATCGGCCTGACACGTCCAAAGATCGATTTTTCTCTCAATAGTTCTACGCGCAAACCGATGTCTCGGATACTGTTTTGCCATAACATGGCGAAACAGGAGGTGACGTGTACGAAGAAGATCTTGAACATCTGCGCCATATGGCATGACAACGACCTTAACTCCTGCCAACTGATACAAGTATGGTTCAAGACGCCACAAACAGCTACCCAATACACCGAGGGGACCACCACTAAAGTAGATGTAAACACATTTATACCGCCATATGGAAAGAACAAACGTATATAAACTTCGAAAAGGCGTAAGAACTTTTCTTATGAGGCCACCAAGAACGATCTTGTCACAAATTTTGTTAAGATTTCGACCAATGATGATATCAAAGTCACTTGTGATATAGTAGACGTCGGCAACGAAGGTTTCAGCTTCATAGCCATATTTTGTTAGTGCCCGTTTATGGTAAACGTTGTTGATGAGGGGTTCAGGGCCTAATCCAACATCGATTTTTTTCTTTTTGAACCTAGCGATAAGGCAAAAACCAGCAATAAATGGGAGGAGAAGAACTTCTATGAGATAAAATATCCCAAAGACAACATACTGGAGATTGTAACGTTTTAAGAACTTCATCAACTTTGCCCTATAATTCACCACTGAGACCACTGACTCGACTTTCGACATTTGAATTCA
>JAAKFP010000292.1 GCA_011065005.1 Chlamydiota bacterium
CTCTAGGTCCCTGTTTCCTTTAAATTAATTCCTCTCTAATGTAAACACTAGATTAGAGAGGGGTGTAGATTTATGGACCTAGAGGCATTTATCCAAGCAGGATTTCAGAACACCGAGCTCCTGGAGCAGATGTACTGGAAATACAGAGAGAATCCAAATAGTGTAGATTCTTCCTGGCGAGTGATGTTCGATCAGCTTGATAGTGTTCCGACAACAGTTCCTGCCGAAGCCACACCAGTAGCCAAAGAACCCGAGCAGATTGTTCCGATGGATCGAACTGCTCCAGCCGCGATACGTGTTTATCATCTTATTCAGGCCTATCGTAAATATGGCCATTTGATGGCGAAGATCAATCCCATTGCTACCCATCCCATTGAAGAACCTTGGCAGTTGTATTTGGAGAATTTGGGATTTACTCAGGAAGAGCTTGAGGTAAACTTTCCCTCGTACGGTTTTTCCGATCAGCCTTCAATGCCTTTAAAGGAGATCATTAGGTCGCTCCAAGAGATTTACTGCGGCAACATCGGCGTCGAGTACATGGGAATTCAAGATCCGCAGTTGGAGGAGTGGCTCCAGCAGCACATCGAACCTAGCAGATTTCGGATTCAGCTGACTATCGAGCAGAAAAAGATGATCTTGCAGCATCTCAACAAGTCGGAGTTGTTTGAGGTTTTCCTCCACACAAAATACGTGGGGCAGAAACGTTTTTCTCTTGAGGGAGGTGAAACACTGATTCCAATTCTAGCGGCGATCATTGAAACAGGATCAGAGCATAGGCTTGAAGAGTTTATCATCGGCATGGCGCACCGAGGGAGGTTGAACGTTCTTTCCAACATTTTGGATAAATCTTATGCCCAAATCTTCTCTGAATTTGAGGAAGGATATATCCCAATTTCGTTTGAGGGGAGTGGCGACGTCAAGTACCATAAAGGATTTTCCTCTGTTGTTCGTGCAAAAAATGGCCATGAGGTCAAGCTGTTTCTCACTCCAAACCCCAGCCATTTGGAGGCGGTGGATCCTGTCGTTGAAGGGCAGGCTCGTGCCAAGCAAATTCTCAATGATGATGACATACGCAAAGAAACCGTTATTCCGATTCTCATCCATGGAGATGCGTCGCTAGCAGGACAGGGGATCTGTTACGAAACGCTGCAGCTCCATGGACTTCAGGGGTATTCGACAGGTGGAACGATTCACCTCGTCATCAATAACCAGATCGGTTTTACTACCTTGCCAAAGGATAGCCGTTCGACATACTATTGTTGTGATATCGCTCGTGCATTTCACGCTCCAGTTTTCCACGTCAACGCTGAAGATCCTGAAAGTTGCGTTTTCGCTACGATTCTTGCCATGGAGATGCGTCAAAAATTCCATTGCGACGTGTTTATCGATATAAATTGCTATCGCAAATTTGGGCATAATGAGGGGGACGAACCGGCATTTACGCAACCTCTCGAATATCAGCTCATTCGACAGAAAAAACCAATCCGTGAAATCTATCGGGATGATCTCATCCATCAGGGGGTTCTAGAGCGGCAGATGGCTGAAGCGCTTGAAGAAGAGTTCAAAGCAGCGCTGCAGAAGGAGTTAACGGAAACAAGGTTCCCGGAAAAGAAAGCTCCTCCCGTTTCCGAGGCCAGAAAAGAGGTTGTCAAAACAGAAAGCTTTCTCTTTCAGCCTATTCAAACAGGAGTGCCCAAAGAGATCTTGCAACAGCTTGCAGAAAGCTTTTGCCATATTCCTGATGGATTGACCGTCCATCGCAAGCTAGAACGGTTGATCAGCGATCGTCTAGCCATGTCGCAAGGGAAAAAGCCTATAGATTGGGGGATGGGGGAGACCCTTGCTTACGCTTCGCTCCTTTGGGAGGGGACGCATATTCGTTTATCAGGCCAGGACTCTTGTAGAGGGACTTTTAGCCATCGCCATGCGCTGTGGATGGATCAAGTTGCCGAAAGGGCATACTATCCTCTCAAACACCTCAAACGAGATCAAGGGCGCTTTGATGTCTATAACTCACCGCTATCTGAATACGCCGTTCTCGGCTTTGAATTTGGTTATAGCTTAACCTATCCCAATGCGTTAGTGATTTGGGAAGCACAATTTGGCGATTTCTGCAATGGCGCGCAGATCATTATCGATCAGTTTATTTCTACAGCAGAAATGAAATGGGGGCAGAAAATCGATATTACTTTGTTCCTCCCCCATGGCTATGAGGGGCAGGGTCCGGAGCACTCTTCAGCGCGGATAGAGCGTTTCTTGATCTTGTGTGGAAATGACAATATGCAGGTTGTATATCCAACCCTTCCGGCTCAATTGTTTCACTTATTGCGCAGGCATATCTTGAAACCGATGAATAAGCCCTTAGTGGTCTTTACTCCGAAAGGGTTGCTGCGCCACCCTGAATGTGTGAATACATTAGACGACTTTACCAAAGGTTCCTTTCAAGAAGTTCTCGATGATCCTGAGCCTCCAAAAAAAGCAAATAAGCTCGTGTTCTGTACAGGAAGAATCTATTATGATTTGATCGCAGAAAGGGAAAAAAGAAAAATTAAAGATATGGCCATTATCCGTTTGGAACAGCTCTATCCACTCCACCAGGAGAGAGTCAAAGAGCTGATTCAAAAGTATAAAGGCTTCAAGGAGTGCTTCTGGGCACAGGAGGAGCCGGAGAATATGGGCGCCTGGGATTTTATACGACCGCATTTACGGTCCATGTTGCCTAAAAAGGCAGCGCCTAAGTATATCGGACGAAAGCGTAGCGCTTCGCCTGCTGCAGGTTCTTTTGCTTTGCATAAAAGAGAGCATGCAGAGCTCATCGAAGCATTGTTTGGAGTTAATACAAAAGAGGGAAGAAAACTATGAAGGCAGAAATCACAATTCCCACCATGGGAGAATCGATTACTGAAGCAACTGTGGGGACGATATTGAAAGCATCGGGCTCAAAGGTCGGTATGGATGATGAGATTCTGGAGTTAGAAACCGACAAGGTCAATCAAGTACTTTATGCGTCGCAGGCCGGAGTTTTGAATCTCAATGTTTCCAGTGACGACGTTGTCCAGATTGGACAGGTGATCGGTTCTATCGATTCAGAAGGAGAAGAAATGGTGGAGGCGCCAAAATCGGAACCTAAACCCGTTGTGGAAGAGCCAAAACCCGCTCCAGTAGCAGCTGAACCCGTTACACCCACAGGGCCGGGGGCACGATTGTCCAAAGAGGATTTTGTGAAAGCAGCTACAACCCCGGAGAAACCTGCCCCGCAAGTTCCACCTCCACAACCGAGGATAGCTTCAGAACCAACACCTGTTCCAGCTCCTGCAGCTCCACCAGTTGGAGAGAAGAGAGAAACGCGACGTCGCATGTCAAAGATACGACGTGTGATCGCTACTCGCCTTGTTGAAGCGCAGAAGACCACAGCAATGCTCACCACCTTCAATGAAGTAGATCTCACAGATGTGATCGCTCTAAGATCGAAATATAAAGAGTATTTTGCTAAAGAGTACGGCGCACGCCTTGGCTTTATGTCTTTCTTTGTCAAGGCAAGTGTGTCTGCATTGTCGGTATTCCCTGATGTAAACTCCTATATCGAAGGTGAAGAGATCGTCCACCGAGAATACTAC
>JAAKFP010000293.1 GCA_011065005.1 Chlamydiota bacterium
AGCTCTTCAGTTGCGAGGCGCAAATCTGCAGTCAACTTATTAGTTTCCAAAGATTTGCAACAAAGCAAGTGAAGATGATAGGACAGCATAAATGTAAAAGTTATTTTTTCTAGCTTCCTAAAGCTTCCGTCTCGTATTTACGTGCAAGGAATAGGAAAAACAGCGTGAAGATTCCCACTAAAAGAAAGCAAAGTGAAAGCGGCAAGGCACTGCTCTCCTTAATTAAGGAAAAAATCAAACTTCCCAAAGCACCAGCGAAAAATTGTATGCTGGAAAGAAGCGCCGAGGCTGCACCATAGTGCTTGCTAATCTGAGACATTGCTTTCGATGCAGAATTGGACAAATTAAATGGCAGACAGCTGAAATAAAACAGGGACGGCAGCAAAATAGCCCAGGTACTCACTATCCCTGCAAGGTGGAAAGTGAGCATGAGCGCACCTGCGACAAGGATCAGCGTGATTCCCACACAAATGAGTGCATTGATAGGTACATAATGCAAAAGTCGAGCGTTAAGAAAACTTGTAAGCATGATAACGCTGCCAATATAGATGGCAAGCATCCCATATTCAGAGGGAGATAGTCCAACGACTTTTTGAAATAGATAAGGACTCGCCGTCAAATAGGCAAACAAGCCGATCGTTGGGAACACCATGCCCATACCAAATAATATGAAAGAGCGATTCTCGAAAATTTCCAGGTAGATAGGAATGAGTTCAGAGAGTTTTCTTGCACTGGATTCCTTTAGAGATTCGGTAAAGAAACTCATCTTAAAAAAGATCAAAAAGATATAGAAAATCAAAAAGAGAAAAATAGATCGCCAGCCATAAGCTTCCTGCAAAAACCCTCCAAGTGTCGGAGCAAACGCTAAAACTAAAGGCATAAACATGGTGATGATAGAAATTTGCTTCGCAAGTGCTTTTCCTGAGTATAAGTCTGGAATCATCGCACGAGCAGAGATCATCACCGCGCCAGTCCCTATCCCCTGAATAAAACGAAAGGTGATAAGCCAGTTGATGCTTGGAGAAAAAGAACATCCAACAGTTGCCAGTAAGCTAATGAATAAGCCACATATGATCACTTTCTTTCGCCCAATGTTATCCGATAGAGGACCAAAAACAAGTGGGGTGAAGGAGAAACTCAACATATAAGAAAACAGGGTCATCTGCGTCAACAGTTCACTCGTATGAAAATATTGCGACATAGAGGGAAGGGAAGGGAGATATATATCTGTTGCGAAGTATCCCAACGAGATTAAAACCAAAGCAAATGTTGTGTTTAATAGATGTGTCTTCATATTGACTTCTTTTAAATTCTTATCAAATCTTTCCTTACCAATTCTTGATTTTGATTGGGTTTATCTTATGGGGCAGTATTTTAACCCATAACAGGTTATTTGAATAGGACACATTCGCAGGACACATCTGCAGACGACGATTATAGAGAAAGACTTCTGATGAGTGCTGGCTAATCCCCTTTCCCAAGCCACTTCTGCTCTCAAAAAATTTATCAGGATGGGTAGGATAGGATAGGAAGGATAAAGGACAATAATAAATTTTCGAAGCAAATTAAAATCTTATTGGTAGTGAGTTTCTTATTTTGAAGTTGTGTCGTGATCGACTATCTCATTTTTCATCCTTCCCATCCTACCTATCCTGATAAATTCTATTCAAACACTAAAGTGTAGGGATTGAGAAAGGGAGTTTGACAAAAGTGCAAGATAAGGAACCGTGCAAAAACAACTTGCACATTTCTGATATCACAGCATCTTCATCTGCTACGTTGCAAATCCTTGAAAACTAAGAAGTTGGCTGCGAATTTGCGCCTTGCAGCTGAAGCTCTGTGATATCAGAAATGTATAACTTATTTTTGCACAGTTCCTAAGGTGAGTAGTCAAACTGTAAATATAGTTTAATTTTACCTTTTTGGAGAAAAAGGGAGACTCTCGGCCTAGTTCAGACCCTTGGTTTATAACCGCGAAGATCGCGAAGGAAACGAAGAATACGCGAAGTTTTTTTTATGAATAGTTAAATTCTTCGCGTGTTCTTCGCTTTCTTCGCGATCTTCGCGATCTTCGCGGTTATTATGTAAAGGTCTGAATGCTTACAAAAAAACACAGTATGGTATACAATGAATCCCCTTTAAAGAAGGATCGGCAATGGAACAACCAAAAACTTTTTTTATCCGAACCTACGGTTGTCAGATGAACGAGCTTGACACCGAAGTCATGGTGGGCGTTTTAGAAAAACGAGGTCTAACAAGAATTCATAATGAAACTGAAGCTGATCTGCTTCTTTTCAACACTTGCTCGATTAGAGACCTGGCCGAAAGAAAGGTTATGGGAAAAGTTGGGAAATTGGGTCGTTCTAAGCGAAAAAAACCACTCATTGGTATCACTGGATGTATGGCTAACGCCAAAAAAAATACCCTTTTCAATAAACTACCCCACATTGATTTCGTGTTAGGCACCAATAACATCCATGAACTCGATAACGTCTTAGACGAAGTGCTAGCAACGGGCAACCATACCATCCGCACAGATGACCAATTTCAATATGAGCTCGATTACCTCGCAGCTAAACGGGACAACAAAGTTAAGGCTTATGTATCAATTATTCGAGGATGCAACAAGTTCTGCACCTACTGTGTGGTACCGTATACACGAGGCAGAGAAGTTTCGCGGCCTCCTGAAGATGTTGTCGAAGAGTGCCGTCATCTTGCAGATAAGGGATATAAAGAGATTACCCTATTAGGACAAAATGTCAACAGCTATGGGAAAGACAAGAAGGAATGGAACTGCCTGTTTCACGATTTGCTATATCGCATTGACAAAGAGTCCGGCATCGACCGCGTCCGTTTTATGACCAGCCACCCTGTAGATATTACCAGGGAACTGATGGAAGCGATTCGCGACCTGAAAAGTTTGTGCGAATTTGTGCACTTTCCTTTACAAGCAGGCTCAGACCGCATCCTACGTAAAATGAATCGCATTTATACTCTAGAGGAATATCTTCAAAAAGTTGCCCTGCTGAAGGAGATTGTTCCCAATGTCGCTTTAGGAACAGATATCATCGTCGGTTTCCCAACAGAAACCGAAGAAGAATTCCTGATGACCTATCAGAACATGAAAGAGATAGAATATTCTGTCGCCTTCCTTTTTGCATACAGTCAACGGAAGGGCACGCCGGCAATGCGATGGAAAGATGACGTCCCGGAAGAGATCAAACAGGACCGCCTGCAAAGGTTAATGAAACTGCAGGACAGCATTTCCTCTAAGCAGCAGCAACAGATGCTAGGACAAGTTGTCGAGGTGTTAGTCGAGAAGAGAAATTCCAGGGAAGAGTCCCAACTTAAAGGGCGGACCCGCTGCTGGAAAAAAGTGGTTTTTTCCGGTGGTGATGAGCTCATCAGCACCTTGCAAAAGGTCAAAATCCACAGTTGCAACCATCAGACACTCATAGGAACAGTTAGCTAGCTTCGCTATCTAAGGAAGCTAGAAAAAATAACTTTTACATTTATGCTGTCCTATCATCTTCACTTGCTTTGTTGCAAATCTTTGGAAACTAATAAGTTGACTGCAGATTTGCGCCTCGCAACTGAAGAGCTA
>JAAKFP010000294.1 GCA_011065005.1 Chlamydiota bacterium
ACTTCCGAGCAGAACTTGCATTGTTATCTTTGCAAGCATCGGATATGCTAACCACCTGAATCGAGCAACTGATGGTAGGAGGACTTTCACCTCCCTAGTTTTAGGGTTTGCTAGCTGCTCCCAACTCCCCCCTCTTGATCAGCAGAGATGAATAGTGGGATCCCTACATATTGAGTCGCTAAGGCCTGCAAATCATTGCTCATTTTCTGAACCTTAGAAGGGTCCTCAAGCCCATTTGACCAGTTATAATAAATGATCCCGCCGATTTTCGTTTCCCGAATTAATCTTTCAGCATGTTCATTTGCACTCTCACCATCAAAATAAGCCATGAATAATTGACCGACTTTCTCTTCAAGTGTCATTTGGTCGATTTCGTGACTTTCAACTAGAAAAGAGCAAACTAGCAATAATGAAACCAGTATTTTAAGACTTAATTTGAACATCTATCTCTCCTTTCACACCTTCACCTCCTCAGTTGTTTCAGGGAGTTTTATCTGCATCTTGACTCTTTGCCCCAGAATGTAGCCAACAAGGGATAGAATAATTGTTACCAACTCATTTGGCAAAGAAAAATCTACCATGCGAAACAGAAAAAACCCTATTGCACCAAAGGTCATTGACAGATATGCCCCAAATCTGAGCATCAATATATTACCTATACAATTCCTGAATTTTAAAAAAACTACTCGTTTACTAATTTTCATATTATGAACAGAATTACTGAACATAAATGATATGACAGCACATGTCTTGAGTGTTGACTATTAACAACTTAAGAGGAAGATGAAATGAATAGATCAAAGTTTGCAGCCCTTTTTATGGGATTCTTTCTTCTATTAGGGAATATTGGCTCCATCTCGGCTGCTGAGAAACCTAATATTATTATGATCATGGGTGATGATATCGGCATGTGGAATATTGGTGCCTACCATCGCGGCTTGATGGCGGCAGAAACACCGAATATCGATAAATTGGCAAATGAAGGAATGATGTTTACCGACTATTACGCTGAGGCTAGCTGCACAGCAGGACGCGCGAATTTCATTACCGGAGAACTTCCGATCCGCACAGGCCTCACCACCGTTGGGCAGGCTGGCGCACCTTTAGGAATGCCCGCTCAGGCTCCTACAATAGCGACAGCACTCAAGGACATGGGCTATGCTACAGGTCAATTTGGAAAAAACCACTTAGGAGATAAAAACGAATTTTTACCTACTCTTCATGGCTTTGATGAGTTTTTCGGCTATCTGTACCATCTCGATGCGATGGAAGATCCATTTCACCCTAATTACCCCAATGATCTTAAAGATAAGGTTGGACCCCGCAACGTTCTACATACCTGGGCAACTAACGTAGATAATCCTAAGGTAGATCCACGATGGGGAAAAATTGGAAAACAAAAGATCGTAGATGAAGGACCTTTACCTCCACATCCAACTAATGGTATTAAGCTCAACATGGAGACCGTTGACGAAGTCATCTTAAAACATACACTAGTCTTTATCGATAAAGCACACAAAGAGGGAAAACCTTTCTTTGTTTGGCTGAACCCCACACGCATGCATGTCTTTACCCACCTATCTCCGAAGTATGAAGCCATGCGAAATTCTGAAAATGAATGGACCATCTCCGAAGCGGGAATGGCACAGTTCGATGATGTCATAGGCGCGGTCATGGCTCATCTTGAAAAGCTTGGGATTACAAATAACACAATTATCGGTGTGACAACGGATAATGGAACTGAAACCTTCACTTGGCCAGACGGGGGAATTAGTCCTTTTGCAGGAGCAAAAGGGATGGCTACTGAAGGCGGTTTTCGTGTCCCTATGATCATTCGATGGCCTGGACACATACCTGCTGGAAAAGTAGAAAATGGTTTAACTTCGGGTTTAGATTGGTTTCCTACTTTGGTTGCAGCAGCCGGCAATCCAAATATCGTAGAAGAATTAAAGTCAGGTAAAACACTCGGTGGCAAACAATATAAAGTACATCTTGATGGATACAACCAGCTTGATATGCTGACTAAAGGCGGTAAATCTAACCGTAATGAACTCTGGTATTTTGCTGAGTCTACCCTTGCAGCTGCTCGTATTGGCAATTATAAGTATACCTTTGTCACGCAACCTGAAGGATGGTTTGGAGTTAAGCAACATGTGGATTGGCCCATACTGACCAATTTACGTTTAGACCCTTTTGAAAGAGCTGCTGGACTTAATCAATCCTTGATGGCAATGGATTGGTATGGATTTGAATTTTGGCGTTATGTCTTCGTTCAGGAAGAGGTTGCAAAGCTAGCTGAGACAGCTATTGATTTCCCTCCGATGCAGGAAGGTGCAAGCTTTAACCTTGATGCCGTGAAGAAAAAGATTCAAAAGGCGCAAGGCTCAAAAATGGGGCATTAGAAAAAGGAAGCAATAGAGAGCAAAGAGGCATGAGAACATGCGAAAAAAAACTATGTTGACAGAACCTTTTTTATCACTGCTCGTGTTGTTCGCTCTCGCCCTTTCACCAGCCCATGCACAGCAAACCGATCCGCTGCCGTCATGGATTGAAGGACCGACTAAATCGGGAATTATACACTTTGTTCAGGAAATTACCGAACAAGGGGGCCCTCACTACGTCCGACCAGAAGAACGCATTGCCACATTTGACAATGACGGTACATTATTATGGACCTCACATCCAATGTATTTCCAGCTGTTTTTTGCCATTGACCGTATCCATAAACTTGCACCTGATCACCCAGAATGGAAGACAACACAGCCTTTCAAGGCTGTGCTAGACAACGACATGAAAACCTTAGCAGCCGCAGGTCAAAAAGGGATACTCGAGCTCATCATGGCGACCCACGCCGGAAAAAGGGGCCGGAGCTGCGAAAAAAGGGGCCGGAAAAAGGGGCCGGAGCTGCGATGTGCGATTCTCTGACAGGACAGGAGGTGATCAATGCCCAGAAAAATAAGAAGACGATCAAATTCCTCGTTGTTAAGATTTTTAAATTTGACATCAGAAGGAATCATAGCAAGCGAGGTTAATTTTTGTAGATATACCTCGGGATCATTAGGTTGGTAATGCTCAGCAACTGTCTTTAGAGACGAATTGTAGTATTTATTAGAATGAAGCCAAGCCGCTAAAGTTAGCCTCCCTTGCTGAGGAGTAGAAAAAAATAAAAAGGACCAAGAGAGCCAATTGAGCCATGACTACGTGAAAAATGGCTGTGAGAATGGACCAATCCTGGGTTGTTAATCCGCCACGCTAAATTACCTCCAGAGGCGATGTATTTATTTCCAGCTAAGTCATAATAGACAATTTTCTCATCACCACATCTATAAGCTAATCGATACACCGTTTTCTCCTACAAAACACAAGGCGTTGTAACGCTTAATAGTTCGGATTTAAATATCAAAGTATAAACAATATCGAGAAAAAACGCCACGCCTATATGAATTACTGTACTCCTTCCTTATACCTTTACACAAAAACACAAATGTGTTAAAATACAGGAAAGGAGGTAAAAGAATGAGTGCGCAATCACACAGACATCAAAGCCGAATATCTATAGAAATACCAAGTAACGAGCACAAGAAACTCAAGGCATTAGCTGCT
>JAAKFP010000295.1 GCA_011065005.1 Chlamydiota bacterium
CACGAGTGACCAGCTGATATGAGCAAACTTCCAAGGAGACAAGCCGTAATTCCTTTTCCCCAAGAAGTGCGGCCCGAGACATGAGACATAGATGCGGGTAGATGAGGGCTCTCTAGCGTCAGGCTATTTGCTACAAAGATTAAATCTTCATGATTGACATCGACATAATGACTACCGAAGATTCCTGGCTTGAAATGAATATAAGAGGTTTGCTTGTTCCCTTGATCTTCAAGTTTCCAAAATGCCCCATAATCCTCTCTCAGGTGATCAAAGAGCTCATCTCTTGTCTCAAAAGTGTCGTATCCATGCGTATCTACTCTCAGGAGTTTGTAAAAAACTCCAGATCTTCCTGCGCGTTGATCTTCGATTTGCCAGATATCGACTGCTGCTTTATCCGCGAGCCATTGATCCACCGTCTTTTCGTCGGAAAAAACTATGGTTTCTCCTGACTCGGAGTGGAAAGAGAGTTCGCCTAGGTGGGTCTCTCTAAGCGTTGCTTTGCATAGCGTACAACCAGGTAACCGGTCACTGATTTGCTGATTCAAGGCTCTTGTAGCTGATTGGGTGGTCGCTAGCAAGAGGGAATCACTCTCCTTGGAGAAGATGTGAACTGTTTTGGAAGGTTCTGGCTTCCAAAGGGAGGCCAGGTAACTCGCTGCTGAAGATAGTGCATGACTCATAGATTTTTTTCTCCTTAGGAACCGTGCAAAAACAACTTGCACATTTCTGATATCACAGCATCTTCATCTGCTACGTTTCAAATCCTTGAAAACTAAGAAGTTGGCTGCGGATTTGCGCCTTGCAGCTGAAGCGCTGTGATATCAGAAATGTATAACTTATTTTTGCACAGTTCCTTACTGGTTTTATTGGTTACAATGACAAAATCAATTTCTTGCAGAAACACGATCTGGGGTCTTTTGGTAGGCATCCTCATAGGTTACGTGATCTGGAGTCTTTTGGTAGTCATTGGCAAATGGGACAATATCAGAAGCTTTTTGATATTCATTTTCAGGGGGTTTCAGTTCAAATGTTGGAGCTTCTGAATAGCGAGCATTGACATCTTCTCTGTTACCGACTACTAGATCTAAAGAATCTTTTCGTTTTTTCAGTAAATAGAACAGAGCAGTGCCAGTGGCTCCCAAACAGACTAATCCTGCGATACCAACACCCAAGCCAATTCTCAATGAGCGGGGGTGAGTAGATACACTAGTTGCTGTTTTGGGATCCTCAACAGTAAGATAGAGGGAGGTGTTCATAAGTGTATTTCTCAAAGTATTTGAGCCTTGTGTAGTGAGTTTTTCAGAAGTTTGATAGGACGAGGTTGTTAAAGACTCGTTAGATTGGCTAATTTTGGTATTTATGCTTGAAGAAGTATCAGTGCAATTGCGTATAGCAATGCTTCGTAGACCAAATTGAAAGTATGGTGCAAAAATAGTATTGCCCGAGGTAGTGATTCCCCAACCCCCACCTGTATCGTCTGAGCCGACAAGAATAGGATTGGATTTGTTACTCACATCAAAGATGTAAATCCCTGCAGTATCACCTATGACTACATAATCATTCCAAAAACAAACGCCACGCGAATCAGATCCACCTATAGCTCTGATATCAAACCATCCAAGAAAAGTGGGGTTGGATTTATTGCTCACATCAACGATCTCTAAACCCCTCGAATTTGCCAAATAAGCGTTATCACCCCTTACAATCACATCCCAGGGGTTCCCAATAGAACTATTATATAGTCCCTTAAACGTGGGGCTAGTTGGAATAGTGACATTGTATATCCAAAGGAGGCCGTTATTTCTGTCAGCGAGATAAGTAAAGTTGTTCTGATAAGCCACTTCTTGAATGTCGTTACCCGCAGGAAGAGGCATCACCCTTGTAACTCGAAAAGGACTAATTTTATTGCTGACATCAATGATTACACACCCACCAAAATAATCAGCTACGTAAGCGTAATCACCTGAAACTGCAACTCTATATGCATAGCCTAAGGTATCGGCTATTCCCAGGCTAATGGGATTGGATTTGTTACTCACATCTATGATTTGCAGACCGGAAGAATGAACTGCCACATAGGCATAATTGCCCGAAACAGCGACTCCAGAGGTAGACCCACCAGGTGTATTAATCCACCCTACGCGCACAAGGTTTGATACATTACTCACATCGATGATCTGCACTTTCACAGGATTATCTACCACAAAGGCATAGTCTCCCGATATAACAACTTCCCTGGCTTCAGAAAAGTTGGAAAATGATCCAATTTGGGTCAAACAGTAGGGCTGAGCTTCGGCCCCTTTCAACCATGATAGACTTATTAACAGAGCTGCAAAGGGAGCTGCGCTTTGACTGATCTCTCGCATTCCATAAGTCAATAGAGTTACGGTGGCCAAGTGAGTCGTTCTCTGCAGAGTGTCAGTAAAAGTGTGAGGTATCAAGCTAACAGTATTTCTAGACAGTATCTTTCCTAAGCAAACGGCGGCAGATGCACCGGTCAAAACAGAAATGGCTAAAGCAGTAATTTTATGCATCAAAGAGCTTGCCGTTTCTCTAGTAAGAATAGTCTTTTTAGCTGATTCTAGGGTAACTTCTTCAAAACCATGTGCTAGCCATCCTCTTTTTTGCTGAATATAACGCTCTTTACGGGTGTCGAGATCATGGACGCAAAAAACCCCATGGTCTGTTAATGATGCTATCTCTCGATAGAGTTCATCTTTGCGAGTGAAAGTAAAGTTGTCATCTGCATCACAACATTTATAGAGAGTCTTTGGCTCATTTGTTCTCCTGTCTTCAATCTCCCAGATATCGATCATCTCATTTTGGCTGAGAAAGTAGTCTAAATGCTTTTCCTTTTCAAAAATCCGATATTCTGGGGATCCAAACTTATTGAGAGTCATCCATCTCAAAGTACCATCTGCTTGCCGATCTAGAACTGCTTTATAAAGAGTCTCTCTTGGGAACTCTATGCCTGCTACGGTTGTGTCAGAAGAAACAGCGGCTGTAGATTCTTGATGATCTACCTGTGGCTTACAAGGAGTGACGCCGTTGGTGAATCTTTCTTGTATGAACATGGGAGGATCCTATATTTTTTGCTTTAAACACATTATCCCAGAAAACGCAGTTCAAAACAATCTCTCAGATAGCTCATTTTTTTGTTGAGAATAATTTGACCATCAAGATAAATGAAATCAGAATGGTTACGTTTACAGGGGAGGTGTCCATGAAAACATTTATTTTTCTTTTACCCGTTTTATTGTTAATGGGTTATGTAGTCGCCAACGAGGAAGAGTACGACATTCAAGAAGAAGAATGCAGTGAAGAAGCAGACTTTTGTGTTCCTGAGGAACAAGGCTATTCCAGGCACTATCGTTGCCGTCACCGCTACAGCGACTATTATTATTATGCTGATCGAGACGAAGATGCTACTTGGCCGGGAAAGCAGGAAAATTCCTTTATTGAAGAGCTAATGCGCAGCAATTCGGACTATAAAAAAATCACCCCTAGAAAGCCAGTTTGAATAACTTTTTTGTCATTTTTCTCCTCCTTTTCATTCTTTCTTAAGCACTCTGCACAGAATTAATGAGATTTCAACC
>JAAKFP010000296.1 GCA_011065005.1 Chlamydiota bacterium
TCTTTGGTATCTTCTCTTGTGAGTGTGTTCTTGAGACCATCTGGGAAAAGATCGGCTTTTTTGGGATCACCCAAAATCTTTACTATTGAATTCCCCTCCTATGAGGTCAGGAGTTCTGAAGTTATACATTTCTGATATCAAGGATTTGCACTGTTCTCGGTGGTGAATTGCGCAACAACGTCACCTAAAATAGGGAGACGTGAACGATTACTAATCAAGCATACTTGCACCTCATAAGTAAATAATTAACTTGAAAAAAAAATTAAATAAATTTTATAATAAAAATAGGTAATATGAAAAATAGGCTTTGTTTAGTAATGGCTAATTCAATTCCATCAAGTAGTTCAACTCCATCAGGTTCAATTCCTCCACGCGAAGGTCGTCTTGCCGAATCGCTGCCTTCGGAAACCGAAAAATCACAGTTTACAATCACAGAATTAGATCGCACAAAAAGTGAAAATTTACTGCAAATTGCTGATAAAATTAAAATGATCGCTAAAAATGTTAAATTCGTAATAGGTGAAGATGAGATAGGTAGACGTATTACAACAGGGAAAGACAGCTGGGGGCAGGAAAGACAATTTATCTTAGCTCATCATACAGTAGATTCAGCCAGTGATGTCTGTGGTTATTTGGAATATTATGAAAAAGGAGACGCCCCCTACGTTGCTTTTATTGGCGTTATAAATGCTTACGACAAAGAGAAAAAAATACCGGGAGTTGGGACAGCCCTTATGTTGCGTTTCGTTGAACATTCGCGAGAAATTGGAAAAGAAGTGATTATCTTAGAGTGCCGTGAAACCAAAGAAGGTAAAGACTATCGTCTACCACAATTTTATGAAAAGGTTGCTCAAAGAGCAAATTGTGGATTTGAGAAAGAGCGAGTAGGTTATTATCGGAATGGTGACCCTATGCTCGAAATCACATATCTACTAAAGCAAGATTATCAAACAACATAGTTCAATTTATTATTCTAGATTAACGCGAAGAAGAATAAAAATATTATCCTAGAAAACGCAGTTGAAAACGATCTCTAAGCACAATCTTTTGGCTCATAACCACTTACAATGGAGGGTCACATTCCCATACGGTGAAGGGGCCCTCCATTGTAAGCGGTTGTGGGCCAAAAGATTGTGCTTAGAGATCGTTTTCAACTGCGTTTTTTAGGATTATTTCTTCGCGTAATCTTCGTTTCCTTCGTGCTCTTCGCATTCAAATTCCCGCTCATGCCCCCTTTCTACTCCTTGCTTTTTGTTTTCCGCGATAGTATGCTTTTTGTTTGTCTGAACCCCCTCTACTAATGAAAAATCAATTTGGCCTTTTCATTATCTTAATCCTGCTGGCAGCGCTTCCCTCCACAGCTCTCTCTGAATGTGAGTTCGATTGCTATGAAGGGGACCTGATGCGTGACCTGATGATCGTGGAAAGCGTCAATCGATGTCTCAACGAGCGGATGCCTATCTATTATAATCACCTACTGCAAGGCGGTTACTTTAATATGCCCTCGGCACGCATGGGAACCGAAGGGGAAATCGGTGTTGGCTTCTCCTATGTGCCTCCATATCACAACTACAACCTTCGATTTCAGTTTTTGGATCACATGGAAATTTCGGGAAACTATCGAGTGTTTAGTGGAATAGATGATCCTCTTCTCTCTCCAACAGGCTTTGGTGATCTGTCAGACAAAGGGGTGAATGTAAAATTTGCTCTTATGCATCCAGAAGATACCAATTACCGCCTTCCAGGAATTGCTGTGGGTTTTGAGGATTTCATGGGAACCAAAGGTTTCGAAGCTCGATATGTCGTAGCGACTCAGGTGTTTCCTGGGTGGAACTTGGAGATGAGCCTCGGGTATGGAGAGAAACGCATTCGTGGGTGGTTTGGAGGGGTAATGTGGGTGCCCTTCAGAAAATTTTGCAATCCCTATTTCCAAGACATAGCTCTTGTTGCGGAATACGATGCGATTCCCTACAAATCGAAAAGGCGAGAACCCCATCCTGATGGCCGCACAAAGAACTCTCCAATAAACTTTGGCGTCAAATATCGTCTTTGGAATCTCTTTGACTTTTCGTTGAGTTATGTTCGTGGAGACAAATTGGCATTTTCCGCATCTACTTTTTATAATTTTGGGCTGACAAAGGGGCTTATCCCAAAGGTTGACGATGTCCTTCCCTACAAAGCTCCTGCCAATACGCAGCCTCTGGGTCCGTTGCGTTCCAATGATGTTCTTGTTCAAGATATCCTCTATCCCCTCCGGGATCAAGGTTTTGACCTACAAGAAGCGTGGCTGTCCTATGATCACTGTGGCAAGAAGATATTACGGCTACAAATCGTAAATTGCACCTACCGTTACGAAAGGGACGTAAGATACCGGCTGAATGATCTTCTAGCGAATCTGATTCCTAGCGATATTTCGGAGGTGATCGTTGTTCTTGAAGATGATGGCCTGCCTGTACAGGAGTACCGCTATTCCATGAATTTTGTGCGTCTCTATGCAGACAAAAAAGTTTGCCCTTATGAGTTGTATCTCCTAAGCCCTCTGTGTGAGGTGAGCTGTCCGGATAGATGCCACTCGCGCCTTCTTTTCAAAAACAAAAAGGATTGGTGGAACATCGAAATCTTTCCAAAGATGAATACGATGTTTGGAAGCGCGAAAGGGAAATATAAGTATTCTTTGGGGATCAATTTAGGAATCAATGGATACTTGTTCAATGATTGGTACTATAGTATCGTCTTGGGAAAAAACTTCGCATCAAATCTCTATGACGTGAAAGATGTCGATAAACTCAACCCTTCCCAGTTGATCAATGTCAGAACAGATGCGGTCAACTACTACAAGCAGGATGATGTTACCGTTGACGAAGCCTATATCCAGAAAGATTGGAATATCTGTAGGGGATGGTTCACACGTATTGCTGGCGGGCTTTTTGAAGAGGCATACGGAGGGGTGGCGAGTGAATTTCTCTACTACCCTGTAGGTTCCTGTTGGGCGGTTGGTGTAGAGGGAGCGTATTTGCGAAAAAGAACCTTTTCAGGGATAGGTTTCAGTGATAAAATACGCAAACTCGAGGGCTTCCGTCCTACCTTTCAGAGATTTCGGGGATCGCAATACTTTGCAAACCTGTGGGTAAATGTTAAAGAGTTTGATATCGACCTGAATGTAAAAGCGGGAAGGTTTCTTGCTAAAGATTGGGGAGTGCGAACGGAGCTGAGTCGTCACTATCTGAGTGGTATGCAGGTCTATTTCTGGTATACCTACACCGATGGGAGGGATAAAGTGAATGGAAATCGCTACCACGATAAAGGTGTAGGGATTGCACTTCCTCTCGACATCTTCTACACACACACCTCTCGTCACAAATGGAACTATGGGATTTCAGCGTGGCTTCGTGATGTGGGAGCTATAGCTCTTACAGGTAGGCCTTTGTACTACACCATCAGAGAAAACCGCGAAAACTACATCAGATGATTGGCGGTAGGCGCGGGATCAACTCTCCTCAGGCAAATTTCCCGTTTCTTTCAACCAACCCGTTGGATCGGCTTCAACAGACCAGGCGAATTTTTGAAGCGTAAGCTTTAATTCTTCACCTGA
>JAAKFP010000297.1 GCA_011065005.1 Chlamydiota bacterium
TCACAGCGCTTCAGCTGCAAGGCGCAAATCCGCAGCCAACTTCTTAGTTTTCAAGGATTTGCAACGTAGCAGATGAAGATGCTGTGATATCAGAAATGTGCAAGTTATTTTTGCACGGTTCCTAATCATTAGACTATGGAGATTTCTCATGGATTTTACTTCGATATCGACCTTAGCACAGCGTAAAAGTGCCGATCTTCTTGCGGTACCCTTCTGGAAGATAAAAAAGGGCGTACAACCCGCTGCCGAACTAGGAAAGCTAAAAGAGCTACTCAAAGTTCCCCTTAAAACTAACGATTTTAAAGGGAAAGAGGGAGAAGTTCTCATCATCTATGTAGACGGGCAGAAAGAAAGCAGGATTGCGTTGGTCGGTCTGGGGGAGAAGAAAAAGATCTCTCTTGAGAAATTGCGTCGTGCCTATAGTAAGTTGGCAAAAAGCTGCCTATCGAAGAAGGTTAGAGACGTAAATCTTCTGTTTCCTGAGATTTCCAACTTGGAAGAGCAGCAAACCTCTTTAGGTATCGCTGAGGGAATGCTTTTATCGAATTACGTTTTTGATAAATTGAAAAAAGATTCCATCAAAGAGGAACCCACAGTGCTTTTACGGAAGGCTGTTTTAATCGGAGCAGGGAAAAAGGCTTTGGCCGCTGCAAAAAACGCTGCTGACATCTGTTTGGGAGTCTATTTTGCGCGAGATTTAGTCAATAGCAATGCCGATGATGTGACGCCTCAGACATTAGGGCAGCATGCTCGTTCTTTGGCAAAGAAGTTCAAAAATGTAAAAGCTACAGTTTTTGACAAGAAACGGATCGTCAAAGAAAAAATGGGATTGCTTCTGGCTGTAAATCGCGGTTCTGTGCGGGATCCCGCCTTTATCATCCTCGAGTATAAAGGCGATCCCAAATCTAAAGATCATACAGTCGTTGTCGGAAAAGGGATCACCTATGACACAGGTGGATTAAACCTGAAGCCTACAGGCTCGATGGAGACGATGAAGTGCGATATGAGTGGTGCTGCAGTAGCGTTGGGAACGATCTACGCTGCTGCTACAGTGAAACTCAAGAAGAATGTAACGGCAGTGATTCCCTCCACAGAAAACAGTATCAGCGCAATGAGCTATAAACCCGGCGATGTCTATACAAGCTATACCGGTAAAACCGTGGAGATTGGAAATACCGATGCAGAAGGTAGGCTCGTCCTCGCTGACGCCTTAGCCTATGCAAACAAGAAACTGAAACCGACACGTATCATAGATTTTGCGACACTGACGGGAGCCGTGATCATAAGCCTTGGAGAAGAGACAACAGGGCTCATGTCTAACGATGAGAAATTGGAAAATGCAATCAAGAAGGCTGGAGAGGCTACTTTTGAACGGGTTTGGAGTCTGCCTCTATTCGAAGAGTATAAGAAGCAGCTAAAATCTGACATCGCCGACATCAAAAATGTTGGTCAGCGTGGTGCAGGGGCGATTACCGCAGCGCTGTTTTTACAAGAGTTTGTAGGGAAAACCCCCTGGGCGCATCTAGACATCGCTGGCACTGCGTACCTGTCATCTGCTCGGCGGTACCATCCCAAGAATGGCACGGGCGTAGGTGTTCGCTTAATGATCGAATTCCTCCATAATATTTAAACGCAAAGGCGCAAAGAGTTTTTTTAAACGCGAAGCGTTTAAAAAATCTTCTATTCTTTGCGCCTTTGCGTCTTTGCGTTTAAATCAACAACCATGACGGTGACGTTGTCCCAGCTGCCCTTGAGGTAAGCGAGCTTTTCAAGGTATTTAGCCGCCTCCAGTCCTGTTTTTCCTTGCATAGCATCGATAGCCTCCTGTGGATTCACCACATCCCACAGTCCGTCACAAGCGATTATCAGCCTGTTTTGCTTGCCGAGGTCAAAAACTCTAATCGTTGGTCGTGCAGAAACGCTAGGATGATCTAGGTCTCCAATAGATCGTGCCATGTCTAAGCTCCCATCAACGCGGCCCCACATGACACCTCCACCACGGAACAAGATTTCGTGGCCGTATTTTTCTATGGTCGGTTTGGCAAACTCACTGAGCTGAACCGCCTGGATTCCATCACCAATCACTACACCGGAATCACCAACTGTTGCTACCCACAGAGTTTGTTGGTTGAGGATAATGCATAACGCTGCGGTGGTCCCCGAAGTGTTTCTATGCGGTGTTTTTTGAAAAGGGAGATCCTTCCAGAGATCGTTTATCAAAACAAAAGTTCTGACAACGGCATTGTAAATATCCACATCGTTGAAAGAGTTCATCTTTTCCATTTGGTGTTTCAAGATGTCAGGAAGGGTTTCCTGGACATACTTTGCACAGGTAGAACCACCATGGCCATCGAAGACACCGAACAGCTGTAGCTTATGTTTCTTTCCCAGATCAAGAATGATTTCTGTCATGAGATGAGCATCTTCCATCGCGTTGCGCGGGCCTTGAGCGCCTACGATACTCACTCCATAAGGACCAACTTTGCGTTGCTCTTTGAAGACCATTCCTTCTTCAAAAACAAAATCTCTGATATCAGCAACACTAAGGGGAATCTCATTGTGAATCTCTTCCTGAATTTTTTCTTTATCATTTTTTACATGGTAATCCAAAAAATGGCAGACTACACGGAAGTACCTTTCTTGAAGGTCATTATAGTCTTGGAATATTCGTTCAACGATACCCTCGTCGTCCAATTTACGATAGGAATCTATGGTCATGAACATAAGGTCATCAATGTTTAGCTCTGCAATGCCATGAAGCATCGACAGGAAGATCAACTCAGAGAATGCTTTCGCTGCTTTCTCGTATTGCTTCGACTGATACGCCGTCATCGCATCTAAGTGTTTCTTATTTAAGTCCATCCCTACCTCATTACTAGAGGGTGTTCTTTTTTTTCTTTATAGCAAATTTGGATCTGAATGGCACGAAATTTGAATATATTCAATCCAACGATGATTTACTTGGAGGTGAATTATGCCAACAAAAAAGAAAGTGACGAAAAAGTCCCCCGCAAAGAAGGGAATAAAAGCAGCTCCCAAGAAGAAAGTTGCCCTTAAAAAACCTAAAAAAGCACCTATAAAAAAGAAAGTCATTAAGGCTAAGGCTGCTCGGAAGACAGTAACTAGAAAGGTGGCAAAACCTTCCACCCCAAAAAAGACGAAAATAGTCAAATACCAGAGAGTCAGAACGGTGGAAGGGTGGAAACGAATGATGGCCCGCCAGCGAGAAGAAGAGAAAGAAAAGAAAGCAAAACGGGGGAGAGCTTCCCGCTAGGTTTTTAAACGCGAAGACCGCATACGCATCAATCTAAGCACGTACACTTGTTTTTAACGTAATCGCGGTAATGATGTTTGAACTTGGTATTTGATTCAAGAAAACACTTGAGTTGTGGGCTTTAAGGGTTCCCGTTAGGGGACCAAGTGAGCTAGCCCCGTCCTAGTGCGAGGGAGCTTGCGACCGAGACACGTAGGGCGGGGTTTTGGATCGATATGATATCTCGTC
>JAAKFP010000298.1 GCA_011065005.1 Chlamydiota bacterium
TGTTCTGGTTTGAACCTGGCAGCCCTACAGGCTGCCGGATCTATTTCAAATCTTTCCCAGGGCGTTGCCCTGGGCTGTTGCACTTTCAGCCTTTCAGGCTGAATCCAAATGTCGAAAGTCGAGCCAGTGGGCTCTGTGGTGATTAATACCATTTTCCATTGAACTTCATTGGATAAAACTTTATCGTAACAGTAGGTTTTTTGGATTGAAAGCTACGGAGTAAATGGTGACAGAAAAAACTTTTACCAAACATGAGGTTAAGAAAATGCAGCAAGGGTTGTCCTCTGAGAAAGTGAAAACCCAAGACTTAGAGCAGAGGCTGGCTAAGCACATAAAAGCAGAACAAGGGGGGGTAATAGAAGAGGAAAATCAAAAACTCAAGTGTTTAATTCTTACTTTTAGAAAAAAATACCAGAAAGCTCTTCAGGATCTAGCAAAAAAAGGGGAAAGTCAACACCATGAAACCTCCCAGATAGACAATAATAATAAAGAGCTCGAAGAGGAAAATGCTTCTCTCATGGAACAGCAAAAATGTTTGAGGGAGATGCTGTCTAAAGCGCAGAAAAATCTTGATGAATCTTTAAAAAAAGAGACTCAACCTGTTCATCCTGTTGAGAATATAGAACACCTGAAGAGGCAGCTTCAACAAACAGAAGCTGAGGCGGAAAAGTTTCGAGACGAAGCAAAAGAGGCGCAAAGAAATCTCAAGCACGCAGAAGAAGCTGCTAAGAATACGAATACAAAAAACCGTCTGTATAAAGAGCAGCTTGCTTATTTCGTGCAGGATGGGTCTACAAGTTCAGAGCAAACGAAGGTCGAAGCTTACAACAAACGGATTTGTAAGCTAGAAGAAGAGAACAAAAAATTTCAAGATACAGAACGGGAGCTCAAAGAAAAAATCTGGCTTATTAAAGAGGAGTTACATCAAGCCAAAGAGGGACGGGGAAATAAGGCGGATACCACAACCAACGCAGCCTTTCCTTCAACGGAGACCGGAGAGTTGAGGAAATCCCTTGAAGAAAGTCGGCTCCATGGAGAACAGCTTGAGAGAGCTGTATCACACCTGAGAATGAAGTCTGAAGAAGCAAAGATGGAAGTTCAAATCGTTCAAGGAGATTTGCGTGAATCCCAACAACAATTGGAAACATTGCGTTCAGAGTTTTCACGTCTTCATGGTGGAGAAGACAAAGTTCTCGAAGAGAAGCAACTACAGATTATTTCTCTTTCAGAAGAAAAACAAAAGATCGAAAGCGATTTAACCGAAGAGAGGCGACACCGTCAGGAGCTTCAGAAAGAGCTTGAGGCCATGAAGCAAACCTTAGTTCAAGGTCTTCGGGAAGCAAAAGAGATCAAGCAGTACTATCAAAATCTTGTCAATGAAAAGGCGGCAACGCTGCAGAAGAACAATCATATTCAGCAGCATCTTAAAACATTAAAAGCTGAAATTCAGGGACGTGAGAAAGAGATCGAAGAGGTTCTTTCACAACTTGATGCTATAAAAAAAGAGAGAAACAAACTTGAACAGCAGCTCGTTCAGAAGCGTGATCAGGAGAGCGATTTCAAACGGGAAATACAAGATAGGGAAGCGAATATCACTTCTTTTGCTGAGCAAATACAAACCATACAAAGCAAGCTAAAACACGTAGAGGAAATCGCTGGAGACAAGGACCACCATATTCTCGAGGCTAAACAGCATCTGGCGAAAAAAGTTCGAGAAGTCTCACAGTTTTCGGAAAGAGTTGAAAAGCAAGAGCGCGAAATCGAGAACCTTCAAGAGAGTCTGCGCAATTCTAAAGAAAAAGTAACCGAATCCCATTCCAATGTAGAAATGCAGTTGGAACAGCAAAAGAAGATGCAAGAACAGTTAGACGTCTGGGAGAAAAAATACTTCCGTATTTACGAAAGGATGCAAGCTGCTGAAGCAAAAAATAAGGAGCTTAAGAAAATCGAAGAAAAACATGAGCAGATGCAGCAGCTGCTGTCCAGCTTAGGAACTGTGATCGGATCACCAGTAGGCCTCACACAACCCTATGGAATAAGTACAGAAGGCTCAAGACCCCCTGTCCCACCGTTGGAGGTTCCAAGTCCTAAACCGAAAAAACCAAAAAAACAAAAAGAGAATCCTGAGCAGAAGACGTTTTTCGATCAGATAAATCCACCATCAAACTACAAAAATGACTTATTTGAGTAATTGAGTAAACATGATCATCATAGGGATCGACCCAGGGACAATTGTTTGCGGCTACGGAATCATTCGAATGGATGGTTCCTCATACACCGTTATCGATTATGGATGCATTCGACCCCCTAAAGGATATAAACTTTCTGAACGATATCTTGTGATTTTTGATGGTATCGACGAACTTCTCGAAAAACACCATCCTGATGCGGTAGTCGTTGAAACGCAATATGTGAAAAAAAATGTCCAAAGTGCCATTAAACTGGGAATGGCAAGAGGAATGGTGATACTGGCAGCGGCAAAAAGGGTGATTCCTATTTATGAATATGCCCCTACAAAAGCGAAACTCGCTGTTGTAGGTTCTGGAAGGGCTAGTAAACAACAGGTTCAAGGCATGGTTCAGCGGCTGCTAAATCTTTCCTGCCCACCAGAACCCGAGGACGCTGCCGACGCTCTCTCCTTGGCGATTTGCCATGCGCAATCAACGAGTAAATACAACTTCATTGCTACAGAGGTGTGACATGATCAGCTATGTTAAAGGAAAACTTATTCAGGCATCTCCGGGAAATGCCATTGTGGAAACCGGTGGCATCGGATACAGTATCCTCATCCCCGCCAGCGTATATCCAAACCTACCTCAAACCGGCCAAGAAGTCCTTATCCACACCACTTTAGTTGTGAGAGAACTCTCACACACACTTTATGGTTTTCTCTCACAAGACGAACGAAATTTCTTCGAAGAAATTACCGGAGTCTCTGGCATTGGCCCCAAACTGGCGTTGAGTTTGATCGGACACCTTTCTATGAAGGAGATGCATGCTGCCATCGGAAATAATGATATTCCCGCTATTAGCAGGGTTCCCGGTATTGGCAAAAAAACAGCGCAACGACTGATCATTGAGATGCGTGACAGGCTGGAAAAATCCTCAAAATACTATCTTCCTTCAGATTTTGCCATCCAAATACAATCGGATCCCCGGGCACAGAAGATTTCAGACGCTATGAGCGCCCTCATTAATCTGGGGTACAACCAAAATATAGCGCAAAAAGCGATCAAAACCTCTCTTGAAAACTTGCCCGAGACCATAGAACTTCCAGATCTGATCACCGATGCACTGAAAAATGTTTAAATGATCCTAGAAAACGCAGTTGAAAATGATCTATAAGTGCAAGATTTTGGTTCATAACCACTTACAATGGAGGGTCACATTCCCATACGGTGAAGGGGCCCTCCATTGTAAGCGGTTGTGGGCCAA
>JAAKFP010000299.1 GCA_011065005.1 Chlamydiota bacterium
TTTTAGGTAAAACTGAACAAATGAAAAGAGAAATATTGTAAAATGAATCTGTTACCTATGTGCTTGGATAATGTCACCCATGTGCTTGGATAGAATGTTACCTATGTGGTTGTTCGGACAGTATATCGCAATTATCCCTATAGGGGCCATTGCCCATGTTGAAACCGTATGGAAGCTTGCTGACTTCTGCATTGCTATGATGTTGATCTGTAATATGGTCGGCGTTATAGGTCTATCACGTCTTGTCATCAAGGAAAGCCGCCAATATTTTGCAGCAGAAAAGAGTATGTCTTAATTTTTACATACGTTTCATGGGAGATAGGCATGTAGGTATACTGATCCTTTTTTTCCTCAATATCTTTACTCTTCTTTTCCACTCCTTCTCTTAGCGACAAAACATTCTGCTGCGCCCAATCATACCCCATCGCAGCAACACTACCATGATAGAGGTCATCGAAACAGTGGTAATGACTCCCCAAATAAACGAGAAGGTTCCGCTGAAACTTCTCGGGGTTCTCCCTCAAAACCCTCATTGTTTCGTTATAGAAAAAATTCGCTAACTCTGTAGAAAACACATAGCCTTTGCCAACCATCTTCCAAAAACGAAAGATCTTATGGTAGTCCCACCCCTTATCACGATAGAGCCATTGCGACCAGTCCTTCGCAACGATATTCAATCGATCATGTCTTAGATCCTCAAAACCGATCTCGAATCCATAGAAAAAACGTTTTGCATTGCAATCATATAAGATATCATTAATCGTGAACTCGAGAAAGTTTTCATTTCCTGCTACAGGAACTCCATTAAGGGGAAAGACCTCAATAGGATGATTGCGATGGTCGCCAATGTACACAACGCGTCCCCCAGGAAGGTGGGTATACCTCCAACAAGTATTGTTCAGAGTAGAGATGAGATCTTCCATTGTTCCTGTAACAACAATATCAAGGTCGTGAGGGTCGGAAGCGGTTAAGCTCAACAAATCTCTAATTCCCCCACCTTTAATAAAAACCTGCAGCCCCGATGCGACTAATGCATCGAGAACCTCTCGGTAGGAAACAGTCAGCCCTGACACAGTATTCTGTAGATAAGCCTCAATCTTCTCGACCTGCTCTACCTCCTGGAACACCCCCAGGGCCTGGTATTCTGTATAATCAATACTTGAATAATAATAATTGGGGGCAGCAGATAGCTGCGTGGAAAAAACAGCAAATGTTGCAATTCCAAAAAAAACGACCATATTCACAAGGAATTGTGGAATAATCCTGTTCTTTCTCATCCAATTCTCCGTCTCATAAAGAAACAATTATTAAGTTTATCGCAACTATGATAGCATTTTTTGTTTAAGATTGTGTTAAGATCGAACAGGTAAGATTATAGCAGGTAGTTAGCAAAAAGTCACTCTTTTCGGTTCAAATCATGAAGAATGCTATCATGCAAATCATCAATTTTCCCCTCGATGCGCTCAATGAGAAGACGATTTTTATACGTTGCTAAGATCAATTTTACAGAAACGAGAAAAACTGCTGTTTCCAGCAATATATCGTGCGTTAACCCCTTTGCAACCAAAGCTGCAAAAAACAAAATGAATGTGACCGTGATCACAATAATATTCGCCAGATCAAACGTCTTCGCCAGTTTAGACATAATTCACTCCATTGTTATTCATAGGGTCTAAAAAACTCTATCTTTACATTATGAAAGAAAAACGTCCAAATGGTTTTTTTTCCTTGAATAGAGTCAAAAAAAGATTTATAATAGAAACATGGGGAGATGATATGTAAATCATTAATAATTAGGAGGTGAATAAATGGAGTTATCCATCTTTCTTGCTAAATTCCTAGGGATTTACATGCTCCTTTTCATAGGGATTCGGTTGCTACGAAGAAATCAGATCCACAGAGCAATTGAAGAGATTTTTGGCAGTCGTAGTGCTCTTGCGCTTTCAGGATTAATCAGTTTGATGCTTGGTTTAGCCATAGTAATAGGCCATCCTATTTGGGAGGTAAATTGGCGCGGCCTGATCACGTTGATTGGTTACTTCGCTATTTTTAAGGGCTTCGTTCGGTTAGGTTACCCTGAACACGCCCGAAAATATGTAACACGCTTGCTGGAGGGCCCAGGATGCACATTCATGTGCACGTTGCTCTTCCTACTTGGAGCATATTTGACCTATTGTGGCTTTACCGCCTAAGGGATCGTATAAAAATAAACTTTACATTTCTAGCAACACAGCATCTTCATCTGCTGTGTTGCAAATCTTTGAAAACTAATAAGTTGACTGCAGATTTGCGCCTTGCAGATGAAGCGCTGTGTCACCATAAATGTAAAGTTTATTTTTATACAATCCCTAATCTTCAGGCAAAACTCAACACAGGCTTTTTGTCGATGCAATAACACTGACGACAGCGGGCTTCATAGCATTCTTCTCCCCCTACAAGTATTGTGGGATCATCATAATTTGCAGGTTTTCCATTAATCAGCCGCTGGGAGAAGTTGGCATCATTGCCGCAAACCACACATATGGCCCTCAACTTTGTGAGTTCATCGGCAATCGCCATAAGCATAGGAACGTTTCCAAAAGGTTCGCACCGAAAATCGAGATCAAGGCCGGCAACGATTACCCGTTTTCCATTTTCCACCATCTGTTGGATGATGGGAACGACTCCTTCCTGGAAAAATTGAATCTCGTCGATTCCAACGACATCGACAGAATCTCCGATCATCTTTTCTAGAGTTTGAAGTCCCTCCTCACACGAATCAATGGGAAAGGCTTCTCTTTGGACTCCGTTATGGCTGACGATACAAGAGAAAGACTTTCTCTTGTCGATAGCATGCTTGACCGCCACAACATTCTTTTTGGCATATTCTGCCCTTCTTAATCGCTGCATCAGTTCTTCCGATTTCCCAGAAAACATGGAACCGCAAATGACTTCTAATTTACCGGAAAAGGTTTGTGTCATAGTTCTAACCCGTATTTGCAAAGTTGTAAAAATTATGATCTCAAGATTGAATGGTTATATCACCTCCACAGCAATGGGTCAATTGGAATTTCTCTTGTATATTGTTTGTAATTTTAGAAAATAAGGTGTTTTATATGGGGTTTTTGGCGAAAAATCGACAAAAAATGATGGTAAAATAAAGATCAACACTAAATTAATTCGTAACTATTCAGGTCCCTCCGTTTGCTACGCAAACGAGGCGGTCTGAAAGTTACACCGTAACCAAGAAGTAGAAAAATAAAAAAAGGACCGAAGGTCTGAAAGTGGGTAGCCCAGGCAGTAGTGAAGGGAGCTTGCGACCGGAACGGAAGCCTGGGTAGTAGTGTCCGAACAACCACATAGGTAACATTCTATCCAAGCACATGGGTGACATTATCCAAGCACATAGGTAACAGATTCATTTTACAATATTTCTCTTTTCATTTGTTCAGTT
>JAAKFP010000003.1 GCA_011065005.1 Chlamydiota bacterium
TATAGAAAAGGGGGTACACCTGAACCCATTCCGAACTCAGAAGTTAAGCCCTTTATCGCCGATGGTACTGCACGCAAGAGTGTGGGAGAGTAGGTCGCCGCCAAGCTTTTTTTTGTTTTGGAGAGAAGTGAGTGAGTTGTGAGAGGATAAAACACAGAGGAGCAGAGACACAGAGAAAAAAAGAGAATTAAAAAAATAAATTTATTAATTCTCTTTTTTTCTCTGTGTCTCTGCTCCTCTGTGTTTTCATTTCAGCAGCTTAAAGATAAGAAGGTGCGGGATTTTCAGGTGGGGCTTGATAATGCTCCAAACCTACCTCAGTAGTCGGCATCCCATTATACCCTTCCCCGAAGTAATACTGCTGCTGTTGCTGTGAGTCATAAATTTCTCGCATTTTTTGCATCATCGCAGCTTGTGCAATACCACCATAATTGCTAAGATCCATTTCTTCTTTCTTGACTTGTGTAGTTTGGGAGATCTGTTCTCTTTTTAGATCTTCAAACATCCTTTCTTGAAAGGTTTTATTCATCCCTTTAAAGCAGGCGGCATCTAGAGCCTCTAGAGCTGTAAAACGAGTCGTTGGATGAGGCTCTAATAGACCCTTGATCACCCACCAAATCGACCCCTCTTCTGGGTATTGAAGTTCTTTGATGAATTTGAGTTTTTCTTGAAAAAAGTCAGGGCCACATCTTTCGATCCGAACTGCTAATTGGCTCGGCATTTCAAATAACTGGAAAGGATCCCAATTTTTTATGATTTGAAGAAGCGTCAACCCTGCTGCCCAAATATCGGCTTTCTCTCCATCAAAGGTTGTTTTCTCTCTACGTGCTTGCAGGCGCTCAGGAGAATAATAACGGGTATCTCCAATAGCCTTTGAAGGAATTTGTGGTGTGGAACTCGCTCTAGCACAGCCAAAGTCAGTGATATACCCTGTCCCGTCTTGGGTAAAGACGAGGTTATCGGGTTTAATATCCAAATGATATATCCCCCTTCTATGAAGAGTATTAAGACCCGTCAGGAGATTTTTGGTCACAAACTTCAGGATTTCGATTGCAAGATGCGGAAGTTTTAAAGTGGATAATTGCTCTTGAATAGTACTGCCATCTCCTAAACCGGCTAACGGCATAAAGTGATAAAGAGTATTTTCTAACCTAATGGTGTTGTAGATAGGAAGGATATTCTCACCTGAGGCTTCTCTTTGCAAGTTGGCTTCTGCTTCTGAAAATCTTATATTCTTTATCCCTTTCACCTTCTTAGACACGACATATTGACCATCTTCAATCCTTTGTGCCACTTTTATGGCTCCGAAATGGCCTTTCCCAATCACATGCTTGAGCTTTTTCCGGTCTTCAGGAATGACAACAAGATGGCCTGTCTGTCGATAAATTTCTCGCGCTTCTTCTTCCCAAATGGTACTCAGTTGGTAATACTGTTTACCTATTACTTTATGAGCTCTACCCACCACAGGTTCTAATTCAAAGCTGCTATGAGCTTCTGAACCTCGTTCAATAAAGCTTGCCTCATTATTCGAGGATTTTCTTCGTCTGCGAAGGATAAAGGCAGTTCCCCCTATCAAGCAAATACACAATCCACCGCCAAGCAAGCTAAGCCATAACAAAGAAGGACCATTTGAAACAGTGGGGCGGGTAGCATATCTGGTTGTAAATTTGATGGTCGAAGGTTCTGTGACGAAGGAAGTACTACTTGGAGCATTTGTGGTAGAGAAAAGAGTTGGATTATTCGTTGCTAAGCTTGCCGGATTAGTGGAAGTTGAAGAACTGATCGAACCTGTCGTGCTGCTGGAAGAAGTTGAGAAACTACTGCTTGTTGTTGTGCTGCTGGAAATCTGTGTGCTAGTAGTAGAACTCGATAAGGTAGTTGAACTACTGCTACTACTGGTTGAAGAAGAGGTTGAACTGCTGCTGGTAGGACTAGGACAAGGTATTTTAATAATCTGAAGACCTGAGATCCGATCCGCCACATAGGCGTAATTACCGGAAATTGTGACGTCCAGAGCCGCTCCAGTTGTATCATAGAAGCCCGCAAGCGTGGGGTTGGCCACATTGGATACATCGATAATCTGAAGACCTGAGATCCGATCCGCCACATAGGCGTAATTACCGGAAAGGGCGACGCCATAAGCATAATCAGGTGTGTCATAGGAGCTCGCAAGCGTGGGATTGGCCACATTGGCCACATCGATGATCTGAAGACCGGAAGCACCATCCGCCACATAGGCATAATTACCAGAAACAACAACGTCAAAGGATATATCAAGCGTAGTATAGGAACCTGCAAGCGTGGGATTGGCTACGTTGGACACATCGATGATCTGAAGACCGGAAGTACCATCCGCCACATAGGCATAATTGCCGGAAACAGCGAGGCCAATAGCATAGCCAGACGTATCATAGGAGCCCGCAAGCGTGGGGTTGGTGACATTGGCCACATCGATGATCTGAAGACCGGAAGTACCACCCGCCACATAGGCATAATTGCCGGAAACAGCGACGCCCTCAGTAAGGATCGGCGTGTTATAAGAACCTGCAAGCGTAGGATTGGCTACGTTGGACACATCGATGATCTGAAGACCGAAAGTACCATCTGCCACATAGGCATAATTGCCGGATACAGTGATGCCATAAGCATTGCTAGGCGTATTATAAGAGCCGGCAAGCGTGGGATTGATCACATTGGACACATCGATGATCTGAAGGCCGGAAGCGTAATCTGCCACATAGGCATAATTGCCGGAAAGGGCGACGTCATAAGCCCAGTCAGGTGTATCATAGGTTCCCGCCAGTTGAGGACACAGGGACTGTCCCTGTACCGATTCTGGCAGAAACATCATCCCCGCTAGCAACGCTCCTGGAAGAGCTCCTCCCTGTTGCCTGCTCATTGCAGCTATGGCAGACATTTGAAACACAAAGGCTGCTTTGGATGCCGCAGGACCCAGCGTCCCCGGCATCATTGCGATTGCATCAGAGACGCTGTTTTGGTTGGACTCCCACGATCTACCAGCTGATATGAGCAAACCGCCAAGGAGACAAGCCGTAATCCCTTTACCCCAAGAAGTGCGATTCGAGGCGTGAGAGGAAGAGGCCGGTAGACTAGAATCTTTCAGTTTCAGACTACTAGCTACAAAGATTAAATTTTCATGGTTGATATTGACATAGCGATTACCAAAGATACTTGGCTTGTAATAAATATAAGATATTTGATTGGTCCCTTGATCTTCAAGTTTCCAAAACACCCCATAATCTTCTCTTAGCTGATCAAAGAGCTTATCTCTTGTCTCGAAAGTATCATATCCCCATTTGCCTGCTTTTTGGAGTTTGTAAAAAACTCCGGACCTTCCTTCTCGAAGATCTTCGAATTGCCAGATATCGACCAAACTTTTATCCGCGAGCCATTGATTCATTGTATTCTCATTGGAAAAAATGATGGTTTCTCCGGACTTTGAATGAAAACAGAGTTCGCCTTGCTTAGTCTCTCTAAGCGTCGCTGTGCATAAGCTGCAATTAGGCAACAGGTCACTGATCTGTTGATTTAAGGCTATTGTGGCCAATTGGGTTGTTGCTAGCTGGCGGGGATCATACTCCGTGGAGAAAGTATGGGCTGCTTTAGAAGGCTCTGCTTTCCAAAACGAGGTCAGGTAGCTGGCTGCTGAAGATAGTGCATGACTCATAGATGTTTTCCCTTCTTAGCTTATTTAAGAATTGGTATAAGGAAAGCTTAAAGAATTCAGATCTTTGTGTCAATAGCATGAAAAGTCGAGCCTTTAACGTTGTTAACCAATTTTGAGCTCTCACACAGAACTCGAATCTTTAAACCCTGTGCAGGCACGGCCCCTTTCCCGGCCCCTTTCCTCGCCGATGGTACTGCACGCAAGAGTGTGGGAGAGTAGGTCGCCGCCAAGCTTTTTTTTGTTTTGGAGAGAAGTGAGTGAGTTGTGAGAGGATAAAACACAGAGGAACAGAGACACAGAGAAAAAAGAGAATTAAATTTATTTTTTTTAATTCTCTTTTTTCTCTGTGTCTCTGTTCCTCTGTGTTTTATTTCATCCTCGTGTGCGCAAATTCGCGTTTACCAAAGGCTTGAGCCTTTAGGGACGAGTAGTTGACTAAAATCTAGGGTCCGAGAAAAAAATTCTTTAGCCTGAACTTGATCGCTCACTCCGTTGACGTGAATCAATATTGGTCGAACGGAAAAACCTCTAGGCAAAGGCAACGCTTTAATTTTTCTTTCAACTTGCTCGATCACCTTGGCAGATACAGGGTTTTGAGAAAATTTGATTTCACAAAGATATAGTGTCCGATCCCTGGTCTGAATTAGATAATCAATCTGACAACCAGCTTTTTTTGTCGTTGATTTCTGAAAATAAGGATTATCCCATAATACATCATGTGAATCAATATAGAGCAATTCTAAGATCTGTTTTCTGTTGCTAAGAACTAAATTTTCAAACTGAAGACCGAAAATTGTAGGCCATTGAGCGGGGTTGAACTGATACCGATCCTGATCTATCCGAGATAAATTTGGAGCAATATACTTGAGGTAGAAGCGAAGATAATTGTCTTTTAGCCGATATTTACGAGGCTTAGCAATCTTCCCGGTCTTTATATGCCAAGTTTGGTCTTGGCTTATAAATCCAGCAGTCTCTAATTCATATAGATATTCTGAAAGCCTCCCTCCCCGCTCCATTCCTAATACTTGACGAATTTCCTCTTGTCCACAAGTTCCATCGGCCAATCGAGAAACGATTTTATCATAAACCTGACCCCGTTTGTGAAAAAGGTCTGAAAAAATCCGCTGATACTCCTTGACGAGGAGTCCTCCACTTTGGAAGCAAAGACGCCTGATGTTTTCTTCAGAGGAAAGGTCGGGAATAATTTCTTCTAGATAACGAGGAACTCCTCCAGTTACCGCAAGCAGTTTAAATTTTTCATAAGAGCTAATGCCTTCGCGTTCCGCCCCCCAAAATTCATCACACCTGTATAGAGGCAATTCTTCCAACGTCATGTCAAGAGAAATGCGACCAACAAATCCTGTGCTGCTTAGAATATTTTTCTCTATCCAGCTCGATATCGAACCGGTTAACATGAGAATCAACTCAGGATTTTTTTTAAAGTCGATATCCCAAGCTGCTTTGAGTTTGCCAAGGAATGTTGGATCATTCATGCCTAACCATGAAATCTCATCTAGTACGATTAATACTCTTTCCTTCTTTACATAATGGGCTAAAGCCCAGAAAAGATCATTCCAATCGTTTGATCGAGGAATAGGAACTAGCAATTGTCTAGCAAATTGACTGGCGAAGTTATCCCGCTGCATTTGAGCCGTCGTTCCCTGTGTCGGCGGAAGACCTGTAAATAAAAGTGTTCGAAATTCTTTGCCGAATTCTTCTGCCAACCGAGTTTTTCCGATCCGACGGCGTCCTTTTAAGACGATTAGGCTAGCGACGCGCTTTTCTATAATTTGTTTTAGTTTAGCCAACTCTCGTTGGCGCCCAATAAATGGAATACCTTTTGTCACACAACCTCACATCTAATTAATTTAGCAACAATCATCATTTTGTCCCAAAATAGGTTATTTTGCAAGTTTGGGACAGAAAAAGATGTTAATAACCGTCACATATTAAACAAAACACCTGTTTTGGGACAACAAGCCCTCTCCGGAAACCAGCGCATCGGAAATTATACCCATTCAAAATCAAGAGTTGGTAAAGAAAGATTTGATAAAAACCTAAAAGGGGCCAATTCGTGCCCGAACTCAGAAGTTAAGCCCTTTATCGCCGATGGTACTGCACGCAAGAGTGTGGGAGAGTAGGGTCGGCCGCCAAGCTTTTTTTGTTTTGGAGGGAAGGGAGTGAGTTGTGAGGGGATTAAACACAGAGGAGCAGAGACACAGAGAAAAAAGAGAATTAAAATAAATTTATTAATTCTCTTTTTTCTCTGTGTCTCTGCTCCTCTGTGTTTCATTTCAACCCCGCTAAAAATATTGTTTCAGGGATAGTCCAACCCCATGATCACGAACATCCTCTTCTCCGCTCATGAAACGGTACTCTAGGGAGATATCCGCGTTGTAGCAAAGATCATAGCTTAGGCCGGCGATTCCCTGATAGATCCATCCTTCATCACGAGTTTTAGCCTTGACCTGTTTTAATTTAACTTTTGAGGACTTTGAGCAAGCATAGCCTAACCCTCCACCTATGTAGGGAGTGAAGTATCGGAAACAACTTCCACAGCAGCTTAAGTCTAGATCATAAATCAGGTTTGCCATATAGGTCCAAGAGACTAGGTCGCCTGAAAGCTTCTTCTCTTTATCTTCAACTTTTGCGTTCTTAAATTCATTTCGGCGATAGCCCACCTCACCTTCTATACGCCAGGGGCAATAGGGAAAGCTGTATCCAATATAGCCCCCAACATAATAGCCTGTATCCATGTCGACGCTGAGGCTCTTACCTTTCTTTTTGGTATTATCAATATCCTGAAAATTTGCGCCGCCAAATGCTCCCATGTACCACTCTTGACGAGCACCTGAACAACAGGAGGAGGCCTGGACCGATGAAGCAGTGATCATTCCTAAAACTGTTAGTGTGAGTATAAGGGTCTTTCTCATTTTGTCCTCCAATTGACCTGTAATATCCTTTGAATTCTAAGCAGAAACAGTATATAATGCTATTGAAAAGGTTAGTCATAACAAGAGAATAATAAAATGTTAAGACTTATCTCTGTACTACTCGTTTTTGCAGTAACCTTTTCACTAGGAGCAAGCACAATGGAACCAAAGAACAATCACCCAAAAAAAGTCATTATCCTGCTCGGTCCTCCCGGATCTGGAAAGGGCACGCAAGCGAAAAGAATCATGCAAGAGAGCGGCATCCCTCACATCTCTACCGGTGATCTTTTTCGAGACAATATCAGCAAGAACACGGAACTTGGCCAGAAAGCAAAGTCCTATATGAATAAGGGGAATTTAGTCCCTGATGAGGTCGTCTTAGATATGTTTTTTGACCGGGTATCCCATGCAGACTGCCAATCCGGTTATTTACTGGATGGCTTTCCTCGCACCATCCCTCAGGCGGAAGCATTGGATAAATATTTGCAGAACGGAACTCAGGTGGTTGCGATCAACCTGACAGTTTCTGATGATGTTGTCATGAAGCGAATTTCCGGAAGGCTTTCCTGCAGTCATTGTTGTCATGTTCACAATGAGCACTTCTCCCCACCAAAGGTGGAGGGGAAATGTGATAAGTGTGGCGGACATCTTGTAAAACGTGATGATGATCAGCCTGAGGTTGTTAAAGAGCGGTTAAACGTCTATAACAAACAAACGGCACCATTGATTGAATATTACGAGAAGAAGGGCGTCTTAAAGACTATCGATGGCGAACAGGATTCCGAGGAGATATTTAAACAGATTAAGCCTTATCTATAATATAATGGTGAATATATTCTTCGAGCGTTTTTCTCGAGAAAATATAGTGACTCTTGAGATTTCTCACGGTCAAAAGATCAATCAGCCCTAGGTTTTGTTTTACCTTAGAGAAGAGCTTTTCGCGGTATTCTGCGCGTTCGTTTTCGGTATGGGTTTTCATGTCCAGATCTAAATCTTCTCTATTTTTCACTTCCGGCAAGAGACCTAGTTCCAAATAGTCCCTTAAATACCAAACAGACAACTTTGCCAGAGCTTCCATGGCGGGCTCCTTATCTTGAACAGCTTCTAGGTCGTTGGGGTCCTCGGGATCACCATAGATTTTAAACAAAGTACCCTCAAGATTTGCGAAGAGCCCTGTTGCTGGTGAAGAGCCGGCAGTGGGCTTTCCTACTCCATAGACACTATATTTTTGGCAGCTGTCTTTAACATGATTCAGTGCTTCAATTAGATCCAACCTTTTTGTGTTCCAAGCAATCGACAAAGCAATATTCGTCTTGTTGAAGAGACGTTGGAAAAACTCTGCATAGAGATGAATTCGATGAAACATTTCTGAAACGTCTTCACGACTCAAAGTGTCTATCTCCAGGCGGTCAATTTCACTTGCAAAAATATCGATTTCATTTTCCATTTGTTCTATTTGCCTGGTTATTTCATGGCTCAAGGTTGTTAGTTGGTGTTGAATGGGTTCGGTGACCCCTTCATGTTTGAGAACATGGAGCTGCTGTTCGCTAGCCTGCAAGATGAGTTGTGAAAAAGTCTCATGAGGCATACCGACAAGTAGGGGGCCAAGTTTCCAGTGGTGTTTGTCTTCAATTTGCAGGGTTTTATCGATGAGCTCCATCGTTTGCTCTGGTGTGAGTGTTTTTCCTGCAGCTTCTAATTTGGGGCGTTCATTCAATCCCAAAATTGCTGCGCGGGTCTTGTCTTTCCATTTAGCATCGTGTTCTTCATTGATTTGAACAAAAACTTCGGGGATTTGCTCCAGGGTCATATGCTGAACTTCCGGTTCAAGTTCCTCTGGAGTTACTTTGGCAGCGTATTGTGCTGCATTTTCTACTGTGCAAGACATGAAATCGGGTGGACGCACAAGAACTCTCTCCTTACTCTCTTTTTTTTAATTTTATCGCAATGTTTTCAATATGTAAATACTAATTCCTTTGAATTTTATTCCTCCGGATATGAAGATATGAAAAGGACAGGAAGAAGTTAAAAGGTTTTCTATGGGTAAAGAACTACAAAGCATGTCACAGGAAGTGGGTGGTATCCATACGAGGATGGAATCTGTGGGATTCGAATCTTCTGAGGGAGAGGTGCGGCTAATACCAGGTAAAGTTCACACTATCAGCAAGCAAGAACCTCTACCAAACCATCTTACCAACTGCTTTGTCGCTTGGGTGAACCACGTTCCTATCATCAGGTCGGGTTCGATTGATTCAGATGACAAAGCACACGAGTTCGTGGCGTTAGCCAGAAAAGTAAATCAGGAACGGACGAACTCCTCATCAACGCAACTTTTTCGGGTTTGTTCTCACCAACTCAATTCTGTTGAGTTTGAATGGGATCTCATTAGATTTCAACATCAACGGCTGTCTCAAATTTCCCGTGCCATGCAGAAAGGAGAAAAGATTGTACATCTCACCGCAGATTTACGAAATTTCTATACTATCCGTCCCAATGAAAGAAAGTTACAAAGTGATGAAGAAGCTTTGGGAAAGTTGCCTAAGCTTCTCAATATGGCTGCATGGGCTGATTACTGTGCTTGGTATAACGATCTTCTGGAAGAAGCCTTTTCGAATTTTCTGTGCGACGCTGTTGATGAGTATACCCTGGAAAGGTACATCAAAGATTTTCGGCATGAGGTTTTCTCCTTGTTTCTTAAAAGAACTAGAGAACAATTGCTAGAATTAGAACTGCAGGTGGGTACATTAGAAAAAGCCATGAAAGCTCCCTATAGAGATGTTGTCGCTACTGAGAAAAGGCTTATTCAAGCACGAAGTGATATGCAGAGGATGGTAAGGGCACATTATGATAGTTTAACCGAAATTTTGAGAATCATAAAGATCGTTGGAGATGCACACCCCGAACTATATCCCCTTATGAATATTGGGAAGGTGTTAAAAGAATTGCTAGCAAACCAAGTGGAGGTTCCAGGAGTAAAATCAATAAATTGGGCAGTGAATGAGATGCACTTGCAGATTCTCAATGAAGACTTCGGAGTGATTTCTGCTTTAAATTGCGATAATGGAATAGATCGCACCAATTTAGCTTTCGCAATTCGGTTGGCAGTGAGTCAACTTAAACAAGAATTTTCTCGAGAAGAGGTTGGTGAAATGCTTGAACATTGGGAAGAGATCACAAGGGCAGTAAATAAAAAAGTTACTAATGGGGGAGAGGGGGAAACCCCTCAACGACTTGCCCAGATGGTGATTCGATATCGAGAGCGCTTTTGTGGCAACCTTGTCAATTTCTGCATTCCTATAACAGAATTAAATACTTCCGGAGGAATGCCTCAACGGCAGGAAAGGCTGTATGAACACCAAATCCCTTTAAATTTCTTCCCCAGCCATTTTTCTTTTCCAAATGAAGCTGGTGAACCTGAGCGGGTCCCCCTTGTCAACTATGATTCCGAGACGGGAACACCAACGGAACTCACGGATGCTGGTCACAGGCTTATGATGTCAGTGTGCTATTCGTAACCGTTCAGGCCCCAGGGCAATCGCATGAAAATATTTCTATACGTTTTTTACGGTCACAACCATAAAAAATATCAGGATAGGCAGGATATCCAGGATAATTTTTCTTTTTTTATCCTGTAAATCCTACCTATTTTGATGTTTTTTTGACATTAAACTATATAAAAAATTCTTCGCGTGTCCTTCGCGATCTTCGCGGTTATTCAGTCGGGGTCTGAACGGTTACAAAAAAAGGTTGTATTTTTATCTTGTAAAAGAAAATATACAGATATAATAATTTTTTGGTCAGCGATGACTATTTAATACGTAATAGTTTTATTATAACATAATAGGTAAAATTATGACTGCCGTTGAAAATGAACGCAGGATGAAGCCAATGTTGGAGTCTTCATCTCCCTCCCTAGAATCTTTTGAAGAAACGTACAAGACAGCCTACAGTCACGGCCTTGAGAACATCTACGCCTTAGAAAATGTCGACTTGGCAAAGGTAAAACGTTTTGAGTGTGACGTCCCAGAGGAGCTTTCTGTACCCCAGCAGGCACCTGCTCCATTTGTCGATCATGACATTTCCGAGGACCAGCTCGAAATGGAATTGGGAGATCAGTTTCGGGGATGGATCGAACCTTTCTTCCTGCGAGAACCTATCCGGGTACTTGGTCTGTCCAGTCGTGCGGAAAATTCTCTCGTAGAACATGGAAAACAGCAAGTCCGTGATTTAATAGACCATGATCTTCGGGAATATGTTTTTTTTAAAGGAATGGGACAGGGGCATATTGATGAAATTCAGAAGAGATTATCAGAATATATTGGCAAGCGATCTCTGGGGCGTTCTTATCGCATTGAATTTACACCGTGGGTTAGAAGTATTGTTGGAGATATAGATCCGAAAAAGGCTGCACTCTTTTTGCGTTCCTTTGAACTGGAGGATTTTGTTCCTCTTTCAACAGCGGAAAATTTCGAAGTTCGGCGGATTGGTTCAGAGACAGAAAAGGAATGGATTGACGAGGTATTGCTCACGTTGCGCTCTGAGGGGTCTTTTGCGTCAGTACAAAATGACATGACTCGAGTAGTCGATGCTTTCATTATTCCATGGATGAGAAGGCGAAGGGGAATAGCAACAAAAACAGAACTCTTTGAGAGACTGGAAAGGGTTTCCGATTCGAAAGTGTGGACGAGGCGTGTCCTACAATTTATTAGTGAAGTTTATTGTGGAAAACAATTTCCGCTCGTTCAGTGTCTCTATCAAGTAGAAACAGATCTATTTTGCTGCGATGCTGCCACTGCGAAAGCATATAGCGATATCATTGAGAAAGCCCTTACCTATTTTTATAAACCAGAAACATTCTATCTACTTTCAAATTTCGTAAGTTTACTTTTACGTGAATTCGCTCAGGAATGGATCGGATTTCCCGATTCTTTTGTTGAGTCCGCACTTCGTCATTCGCCAAAATTTCGCGTTCATAGAGGTGCCTCAGCAGAACTTGAAATTCGACTGTAGAGCTTCTGCACGGAGTATGCAGGCATCGCATTGATGGCAGGGCTTTCCTTCTGGAGTGGGGTCATAGCAGCTGAATGTTAGGTCGAAGGGGATATTTAGCTTTTTTCCTTCGGAAACAATTTCTTTTTTATTCAAATCAATAAGTGGCGTGACAATTCGTGGAGGATTTCCCTCAACAGCTTGTTTTGTTGCGAAAGTTGCAACTTGCTGAAAGGCTTGATAGAACTCGGGGCGGCAGTCAGGGTATGCGTTGCGGTCCAAGATATTTGGCCCCGCATAAATTTCCTGTGCATTATGTATTTCGGCCTGTCCTATGGCGTAAGCGAGGAAAAGGGTATTTCTTGCTGGGACATAGGTGCTCGGGATTTGGCTATGGATGATTTCTTCTGTCGTCCGATTTTTTGGAACCTTTTTCGTTGATGTGAGCGAGGAATTTCCGAAACAGTTTCGACCTATTTGTATGATAGCATGTTTCACGTCGTAGTGTTTGGCGATGTCGCGGGCATGTTCGAGCTCTATTATGTGTTTCTGTCCATAGTCGAAACTGATCGCAAGACACTCTCGACCTGTTGCTAAGGCACTAGCCAACACAACGGTTGAGTCAATGCCACCACTGAGGAGCACGATAACTTTCACTGTTACACCCCCAGCATTTTTGGAGGCCAGATCAGTTTATGAATTTGTAGATTCAGTCGGGCAGGAATCTTGTCTCTGAGAATCCAGTTAATCAGTTCTTTGGGGTCGAGAAGACCGTGTACGGGGGATAATAAGACCTGTTTCTGGCGAGAGAACAAAGCGTATTTCTTGCAAATGTCTAGGGAGTAGTTGTAATCGTTTTCGTCTTTGACCACGAACTTCACTTCATCGTGATCTCTGAGTCTATTGAGGTTTTCCCAATGATTCTTATCACTCATCCCGCTTCCGGGGCACTTAATGTCCAATATGGTGTGGATACGAGAATTAACCCTTTGAGTGCTGATAGATCCCCCGGTTTCCAGACTGACAATAAATCCTAACTCACAGAATTGGTCCATGAGAGGATAGACATTTTCTTGTAGAAGAGGTTCTCCTCCGGTAATGCATATATGTTTGCAGCCAAACTCTTCTGCTTTGGCGGTGATATCCTGCAATGCTACCGGCTTCCCTTTTCCAAAGGAATGGGGTGTGTCGCACCAATGGCATCGGAGGTTACATTTTGCTAAACGTACAAATGTGGTTGGTAAACCTGTGAAGCTGGTTTCTCCCTGCACACTTTTATAGATTTCAGCGAGATTTAGAGACTTTTTTGTGTTGGCACCAGACATGGAAAGTTCACTATTTTAGGAATTTACAATAAACAATTTTAACATGTTGGGGATTTTGAGGGAAGGAAATGATTAACCCGTAAGCGCTCAGACCCTTGCTTAATAACCGCGAAGATCGCGAAGGAAGCGAAGAATACGCGAAGAATTTTAAGAAAAACAACCCTAAAATCACTTAGGATCTGGGCAAAAATAAGTTGTACATTTCTGGTGACACAGCGCTTCAGCTGCAAGGCGCAAATCCGCAGCCAACTTTTTAGTTTTCAAGGATTTGCAACGTAGCAGATGAAGATGCTGTGATATCAGAAATGTGCAAGTTATTTTTGCACGGTTCCTTAACTCCAAAAAATCACCCTAAATTGACTAAATTCTAAAAAAACTTCGCGTAATCTTCGCGCTCTTCGCGACCTAAAAAAGGGGGAGTGAACGATTACAAGGTAGCAATAAATAAGGAGAATTTATATATAAGTTTATAAAGAAGGTTTTTAACTAGGGGGTTTTATGGATAAGTCTGTTATTCGTGTTGCGGTTACAGGTGGCGCAGGACATATTGCTTATAGTATTCTCTTTCGGATAGCAAACGGTGATATGCTTGGATATGATCAGCCTGTCTCGTTACACATTCTAGAAATACCTGAAGCTCTTCCAGCTTTGGAAGGAGTGAAGATGGAGCTCAAAGATTGTGCTTTTCCACTTTTGAAGGATATCCAGATCGGAACAAATCCTCGGGAGGTTTTTGAAGGAGTGCAGTTTGCTTTGCTTATTGGGGCAAAACCACGTGGTCCGGGGATGGAACGCTCAGACCTCCTTATGGATAATGGAAAGATTTTTGTGGGACAGGGGAATGCTCTCAATGAGGTGGCTGATGAAAATGTAAAAGTGCTCGTCGTCGGCAATCCCTGCAATACCAACTGTCTCATTGCTATGAATCATGCTCCACGCATTCCAAGGGAGAATTTTTATGCGATGACTCGTTTGGATCAAAATCGCGCTACCTATCAACTTGCTCAAAAGGCGAATGTCGCTGTTGAAGATGTTACTAATGTCGCGATTTGGGGGAATCATTCCAACACGCAGGTTCCAGATTTTTTCCATGCTCGAATAAAGGGGCGCCCGGCTTCCGAGGTAATTGAAGATCACTCTTGGTTTGAAAAGGAGTTTATTCCGGTAGTTCAAAAGAGAGGGGGCGTTATTATAGCTGCTAGGGGCAGCTCGTCAGCGGCTTCTGCAGCAAATGCTGCAATCAATACAATACAAGCTCTCGTGACTCCCACGCCCAAAGGACAATGGTTTTCTGCCGGAGTCTGCAGTGACGAGAATCCTTATGGGATTCAAGATAACCTCATTTTCTCGTTCCCTTGTCGTTCTAATGGGGATGGCACTTACGAAATTGTTGCTGATGTATCTTGGAATAATTTTCTGAAAGAGAAAATTGCTCTTACTGAGGAAGAGCTTGTGGAAGAAAGAAAAATGGTTCAGGATCTTGTAGAAAAAGTTACTGGCTAAAGGGAGGAGAGAATATATGTCGGAAGTGTTATTTGAGATTACCGAAGAGAATCTGGAAACGGGAATGCGAGGAATTCCTACTGGATATTGCACAACTTCCTCAGTAAACCCGAACAAAGGTTTGTTTTATGTAGGCCGACCCGTGTCAGAACTTGCAAATTGGGAACCTGAGAACGTTATCTATTTGCTTTTCTATGGTAAAGAGGGAAGTCAGGAAGAGGTGGCGGATTTTTCTGCCGACTTGAAACGCCGTTCAGGATGCTCTGCTGAAACGATTAAGCACATTCGAATGCTGCCAAAAGAAGGTCACCCCATGCAGCTCTTTGTTTGTGCATTAATGATCGCCGGCATGTTTGAAAAAACCGGAGACTATGAAGAAGATTGCAAAAATATCATCGCAAAAGTCCCTGTCATCGTTGCCAATTTGATCAATTCCCATGCGGGATGGCCCGAAGCAAGAGCCTCCAATCCAGGTTTGAGCTATATGGACAATTTTGCACAGATGCTCAACGTTCCTGGTGCAGATATCGAATCTTTGACTTCTGTCTTTAAACTTTTTAACATTCTCCATTATGACCATGGGGGGGGCAATCTGTCCGTTTTTGTAGGAAAGGCTGTGGCTTCAGGCCTGCAGGATATGTATGGTTCGTGTGCGGCAGCGATGAGCGCGTTGTCCGGACCTAGACATGGAAAAGCGAATCAAGACTGTCTAGATTTTGTGAAGCAAGTTCTTGAAGAGGTAGGAGAGGATGCTACTGCGGAACAAGTTAAAAAGCTTATTCGACAAAGGTTGACGGAGAAGAAGTTGATCTATGGCTTTGGCCACGCAGTATTACGTGTGGAGGACCCAAGAGCTGCTGTCTTCTATGAACTAGCGCAGAAGAAGTACGCTGAATATCCCCTCGTTAAGATCGCGTTGTTGCTTAGATCAGTGGTGCCAAAAGTCCTGGGAGAGAATCCAAAAATTTCCGATCCTTTTCCCAATGTTGATGGGATCTCAGGAACTATTTTGACGGCTGCAGGGTTTCCCTATCCAGAATATTTTACGGTGCTTTTTGGTTTGTCGCGTGTTGTGGGAATCGCTAGACAGGTCGTTTATGAAAGATGCGAAGCGCGGAATGGTAAGGGAACTCCCATCATGCGTCCAAAATATATCTATAAGGGGCCCTCTACAAATTAAGCCAATACCTAGTGTGTCGCAGTTTTCCTGTTTTATATAGCGCCCTTTTCTTAACTAAATCGCTTAAGTCGCGCGTTGCAGTTGCTCTGGATGTTTTTGTGATTGAAATATAATTTTCAGCGCTTAATCCTCCGGAAAACCCCCTTATTCCTTCAGCAAACATCCTAAGCAAAACTTTTTCTTGTCTTTCATTGATTTTGCCGGTTAAATCACCCATGAGCTTTGATTTGGCCATTAAAAAATGAATCAAATCAAGCGACTCTTCTTGAGACTGAACAATGACTCCTGCAAAAAAAACAACCCACTTTCCAATATCCAAAGTTTTATTACAAGCGCCGAGAGCCTTATAGTATTCCTTTTTTCTTCTGTTAATAACTTGTGAAATGGCTATTAAGGTTGGTTGTCCCAAACTTTGGGATAGGGCTTTTTCAACAAGCGCCCGACCTATGCGACCATTGCCGTCTTCAAATGGATGAATGCTCTCAAAATAAACGTGTGCAATCGCAGCTCTTGCTAAAGAGGATTCTTCATTTTTCGAATCGTTAAACCATTGAATAAACTCTGTCATCTCTTCGTATACCTTGGAAGAGGGAGGCGCCTCAAAATACACTTGATACCTATCGTAGCGCCCTGAAACTATTTGCATAGGATCTTTATGAGTTCGATACTTACCTTTATCTGATATTGTAGATTCAGCTCCCATAAGCAATTTATGCCACTCATATAGCATTTCATGTGTTAAGATCTGATCATAGGTAGAGTACATACTCCACATCAAATTTCCCATTCCCTGCTCTTTGGGGGGGAGAATCCTTTTCTCAACAGACAGCCCAAAATGGCGCTGAATTGAAGACTGCAAACTTTCACGCTCTAAAATTTCACCTTCAATCTCCGCACTATTCAGGCCCTCGGCACACAGAATCTCTACAATAAATTTTTTCTTCTGTTGATCATCAAGATGCTTTAAAACAGCAAAACTTCCTCCAGCTCCTTGAAGAAATGTTTTCTCTAAGGATACTAAAGATGAAGGATCGTAGATAAAATGCGGCCAATTTGGCAATTGCCAATTCCATAACATGAGTTATAGACCTCCCTTCTATAACTCATATTTTAGTCGATTTTAGATTTATAGAGCAATGGGAAATGTTTATGAGCTATAGAAAGGTTTTCTATAACTCATAAATAGCTAATAATTGATTTATAGACACATGAGTCGTAATCATTCAGACCCCTACATAATAACCGCGAAGCACACGAAGAAAGGGAAGGACACGCGAAGAATTTAACTATTTCATAAAAAAACTTCGCGTATTCTTCGCTTCCTTCGCGGTTATAAACCAAGGGTCTGAACGGTCAATGGTGTCAACTTAAGAAATAAAATGAAACGCAAAGGCGCTAAGAATAAAAACCCTAAATGTCTTGGCTTCTTGTATGTTAAAAAAAAAGCCGATTGCTCGGCTTACTCCAAGGTATTTTGTTTCTGGCAAAACATTTGGACTAAGCAAAATAATTTGGAGTAAGCCGAGCAATCGGCTTTTTGCTGGGAGCCGTGCAAACGGCGTCTTTAAGTTGACGCCATTGCCTGAACGGTTACCTATTTTATGTAGTGCCAAAGATCTATTCCTATATGAGAGAAAAGCTCTTTGACGGTGTTGATTGGCAGTCCCATGACATTGTGGTAACAACCGTCGATTTTCCGGATAATGAGACCGCCTCCCATTTGAATTCCATAACCGCGGCTTTATCAGACCAATGTGATTTGCTGTGGTATAGTCGTATTTGGCCATCGGTTAAAGGGTTGAAAAGTACCCGTGTTTCTTCCGCTTTATGGAACTGTTGATCTCCTTTGGGTCTTATGAAGCGCTAACTTTTTCTAATGTAGCATTTTCTTGCGGCGGTTGAGCCGTTCCGAGATGGCGATAATACAAATTTAGGATTGCATTTGTCATTGTTACATTTGTGAAACTTGACTCTACCATATCACGACCAGTTGTTCCAAAGCGATCTCGCAATTCAGGATCGGAGAAGAGACTCATCACTCGAGAAGCTAACTCTTCAAATCCTTTCATTGGAACGACAAAGCCGTTAATTCCATCACGAATAATCTCAGGCATACCCCCGGCATTTGTAACGACCATTGGTTTACCTGATGCTAATGCTTCCAGCATAGTTAAACCAAATGGCTCGAAAGCTGTTGAGGGATAGATACAGACTTCGGATGCGGCATACATGTAGGGCATGTCCTCCAGAGGGTAGGTATCGATCAGGATATTATCTCTTAGATTAAATCTTTCCACCAAGTCGACCATGTAGGCTATATCTTTTTGCTGGGTTAATTCCCAATCAATGATATTTTTTGTTCCTGCTAATACTAGGATCACATCGGGAAATTGCTCTTTGATCAAGCGTAAAGCTTTGATGCTGACATCACATCCTTTGGCTAGTCCCATTCTGGCAGGGTGAAATATGACTCTACGGTTTTTTAGCTGTGGATATTTTTTATAGATGCGGGAGGGATTGATATCCGGCCTGAATTGTTCAGGGTTGATTCCGTGATGGACGGTGGTCACCCTACGGTGGTTGCAACCAATGCCAAGCAATTCTTTTTTAATAAAATGACTAACAGAGATAATGTGGGTCCAGTTTATCTTCGTTGAAAGCTCAAAAAAAACTCCATCATCCCAGACATTATGTGCTGTCAAGAACAGAGGTATGCCATGCTTGCTTGCAATTTCGTCTAATATGCGGGCGTGGGTCTTGCTGAAAAAATGCATGTTGTGTGCGTGTAAAATGTCTGGCTTATGCTTATCGATAAAATTTTCGAATACTTTACGAACCTGTTTTTCAATTCCTTGTAAGCCTCTTGTTGCCAACCAATTTAAATCCATTATGGGTTCACGAGTGATTTCCACTCCTTTGTACTGATCGGTTCCCTTGCATCCTTCCGCGTTGCAGGTAAGAAGACTAACATTATGACCCAAATTCACAAGGGTCGGTAAAAGTATCGTTAGGTGTGTTTCTACACCGCCGATGATTGGGGGAAATCCCCAATGTAAGTGAGCTATGCTTAATTTCTTTTCGGTTGAATCCATTTTAGTAATAACCTTCCTGTTTTGTGATTTTATTTTTCTGAAAGAGATATTTCTTTGTTCCGGACAATTCGTGCTGGTGTCCAAAGACAGTAACGTTGACTTTTTTCTTCTTCGAATCGTTTTGAAGAAAAACTTCATTATTTTTGGTTTCTATTCTTAAGAGATTGCCTTTCCAATGCAGGGTAAATTTAATAGATCTCCACGTTGTGGGCATCTTCGGATCAATGGACAGCCCATCTTTTGTCATCTTCACCCCAGCAAACCCGTGAATGATATTTTGCCAAACCCCTCCAAGGGATGCTGCGTGAGTCCCTTCTGCGGTATTGCCGTGCAGGTTGCTAATATCAGCATGCAGAGCAACATTGAAGAATTGATAGGCCAGATTAAGAGCCCCTGCTTCTAATGCAATAATGGAGTGGATGGCAGCACTCAGAGAAGATTTATGTAATGTTCGTTCATGATAAAACCAGAAGTTCTTCTCTTTGGTTTTCTTGTCAAACTGATCCGATAGAAGATATAACAGCATCAACACATCAGATTGTTTGACAAACTGTGTTGTTTGATAATCTTTTACTCTGATCCCTTTTGGGAGAAGAGGAATGCTATTTTCATCGAAATCGGTAATTTTAACATATCGTTTTCTAAAATAGCTATCGAACTGTTCAATAACATTGTCCTTTCTTTTTTTGAGTACAATATGGGTGCCGATGGACTTCCAATGAGCAACTTCCTTGTCGCTGAAATTCAGTTTGGTTTTTAATGCCTTAAACGTTTTTGGACCCTTTTTCTTGAGTTCAAGGAACATGTTGTGGGCGGTTAACAAATTCCATTTAGCCATCATATTCGTGAAGGCGTTGTTGTTGACGTGTTCATGGAATTCATCAGGTCCGATGACATCTCTTATTTCAAAATGACCTTGACGATTGTGTTTCACGCGACTTGCCCAAAATCTGGCAGTCTCAAGTAGAATTTCATATCCATACTTACGTAAAAAGTCTAAATCATTTGCAATTTCAACATACTGACAACAGGCATACGCTATATCAGCGCTGATATGATGCTCTAACTCATTGGTCTTTATTCTAATAATTGTGCCATCAAGGTTTTTCGCCCAAGTGGGAGTTTCCTCTTCGCCTGTTCCTGCGGATTCCCAGGGAAACATGGCACCTTTATAGCCTCGGCTTATAGCGATTTTTCTTGCATGGTCGAGACGCTTATAGCGGTAGAGCAGCATATTTTTTGCTATCTCAGGATTTGTATATGCATAGAAAGGGAGAAGGAAGATTTCTGCATCCCAGAAGATATGGCCTCGATATCCTTCACCGCTTAGGGTTCTTGCACCGATACTAGAATATCCATTGTCAAAGTGGGAACAGATTAACATGTGGTAGATGTTAAATCGGACGTTCTTCTGGATTTCTGCTGTGCCCTCAATCACAATATCGGAAGTCTTCCATAATTTTTCCCACGCGTCGATGTGGTTTTTCAGAAGTTTAGAGAAGGGTGTCTTAAAAGTGCGCTGGAATATGGTAGTAGATCTCTTTTTTTCTTTTTTCAGATCACTTTCCTTGTCCCCGCATGATGAAATGTAAAACACTTTGGTAAAAACTGCGGGTTGCCCTTTTTTGAGTTTTAAACTGAGAACACGACTTGAGGAGAATTTCTTATTTCTCCCTATTTTGTAATAAAACCCGCTGTGATAGACAATTTTTTGATGTTTTTCTAGGGTTTCTACGACCATGTAATTGGTATGATCATAAGGCCTCATTTCTATCGTATGAAAGTGTCTTTTGGTCCCTTCCGTCATTGTTTCAGCATTATGTACAGAAACATCGATGACGGTTTGCAACTCAATATCTGCATCATCATCTAGTGGAGTTAGAACCAGTTGCATGACACCGATATTCTTGTTATCCATCGAGAGAAAACGGATGGATTGGTAGTTATATCTTCTCTTTTTTATATCGGAGTAGATCGTTTTTCTTATCAGAAGGCCATGTTGCAGGTTGAGTACTCGATGGTGTTCTAGGGTGTCCATTGTGACAGCCCCAAACTTTTCTCCTTTGAGTGTGAATTTAAAATGAAACGGGTTGGGGAGGTTGACGAGTTCTGCAACCTGTGAGGTCATTCGATCGTAGATTCCAGACATGTATGTGCCAGGAACGGCACCTTTGGGGCTCTCTTCTAGGACACCTCGTGCGCCGATAAGTCCGTTGCCAATGCTGAATTGCGCTTCACGAATATTTTGGATTTCCGGGTCAAACCCATCTTCTTTGATATGCCAGAGATCATCGTTGGTGTATTGGGAGTAGAAGTCTTTCTTATGCATGTTTACCTAATTAAGGGGATACCATATACTCCCTATAACTTAAATTTTAGTCTATTAGCAATATTTTTATTCAGATGCTTTACTACAGCTATAACGAATATTTGCAGGAAATGTTCCATTGCCGCGTCTATAAGGTATCGGTGGATGCTGGCTTTACCTGTCCCAATCGCGATGGTACTAAGGG
>JAAKFP010000030.1 GCA_011065005.1 Chlamydiota bacterium
AGCGCTTCAGATGCGAGGCGCAAATTCGCAGACAACTTATTAGTTTTCAAGAATTTGCAACAAAGCAGATGAAGATGATGTGTTAGCAGAAATGCGGAAGTTATTTCTGCACGAGCCCTTACCCTTGCTCTGGGTAGAGCATGGCGAGGTGTCTGTATAGGGATTTTAAGGCTTTGGGGTGGTGTTCCTTCTGATGCACAATTTTTTCTGCATTTCTGAAGTGCTCCCACGCTTTTTTGTAGTGAAGCCGATCTGCATAAATGATTGCGAGATAGTACTCCGCGGTGGGGTCGTCAGGCCTGAGATCGTGATACTTCGTTAGGACCTTTAGTGCTTCCTTTTCACGGTGCAGCTGCAGCCATGTGATCGCTAAACTCAACCACCCTTCGCGAAACCTAGGATTCTTTTTAACTGTTTCCAGTAAAGCGTCTTTTTTTTCTAGGATCGACTCTCTAGTCTCATCGACCTCTTGGAATATCGTTTTGATCCCTTCTATATCAACGGCACCGGTGAGATAATCTTCTGCAAGGGTGTTCTTGCTTACAGCATAGCTGGGAATATAGCCCTCCACACTTTTCAAGAGCTTTTTTCCTTTTTCCACATCACCAACAAAAAGATAGTTGAAGCCCATCATCTCCTTTAAGAGCATGTCTTCGGGAATGTATTTTTCAGCTATTTCGTAACATTCTAACGCCTTAGCATAATCCTTCTCTTTCCAAAATGCTGCCGCTTGGTTCACATGAGCGCTCCCAATTACCTCTTTAATATTTTGCTCTTGCAGGGCGCGTGTGTCGATGCCAAGGTACTCTTCGGAGTCAACATGGATCCCTCTTGCCGTGGTTTCAATGTTGATGACTTTGTTTCCCTCTTTGTATCGAACATAGATGTGACCTGGAGGTGTAATGGCTTCTAGCGTTAGGTCCAGCCTTTGAGCAAGACTCAGGTAGAGAATTGAAACCCCAAGGCAGACCCCATGACGTGAATCAAGAATGGAGGGCAAAAATGTGTATTTGTCGACATCTTTCGCATACAAGGAGTGAGGAGGGAACCGGAAACCCATCTCGTCGAAGACCAACTTGTTTATCGCCCGAATTTTTTGTTCGGGGGGAGCGTGCATAGGGACTTGGGTGAGGATCTGCAATGCCAACAAGTCGATTAAAGCTTCATAGCTGCGAAGTTTTTGCAAACTGTTTTCCGCGTCGATTTGTGAAAGAAACAATCCTCGAGTGAGGTCTATTTCTTCCGGAGGCAGAGCGAGAACTTCCTCTTCACTCAAGGCGCAATGCCCTTTAAGATTTCGATTTGGCAGGTGTCTTGCCAGTCTGTCGATCACAGCAAGTTCCTTATCGGATAAGATTGGCGTTGCCACATTCGGTTGTTTGTTGACAAGGTTTACGATGACTTCAACAGTTGCGGGAGAGAATGTCAAGCCGTAGATTTTTGAATCGATGGATAAGTCTTCCCCAGCGAGCAAGTTCCAAGCTTGTCGTAAGGCTCGCTGTCCCTCCGGGGTGTTCGGATACAGTTCATAGAAGGCGAGGTGTTGAGGGATGGAATGGGGGTCTAGGCTACTATACTGAGTGTGTGCTTTCTTTTCTGAAGGTCGACCTTCGAGGGTACCCACATTCAGGGTAAGCAGAAAAGCACAGGAGGAAAAGAGTATAACAAGAGTATGTTGTTTCAAGGTTTGTCCCTTTTTGTTTTTGCGTGTTTCTCTAATCGTTCAATGTTACATTAGGCGATCAGATTTATGGGACACGGCAAGGTCTTGCTGTTTCTTTAGATATGTGTTGACTACTTCCTTAGCTACGAATATTCCTGGTACCATAGCGCCTTCTGAGTTGATGCGTTGGTTGTTAGCCGCCGGTTTATTGACGAAATATTATTTATAAAAAGCTAACAAAGACAGCAATTAAGTTCAATTAAAATAGTAACTTATGATTGGTATTGTCGCACAATTCACCACAGAGACTGCCCCACGACGTTGTTGCGCAATTCACCACCGAGAACAGTGAGATCACTGTTCTCAGTGGTGAATTACGCAACAAAGCCGTTAAAGTACGCAAAAACGTCACTTCTCCTTGCATTTTAATGAAATACGCATAAAATCTTTATCGATTCTAAATATTTATTCAGTATACTTAAGGCATAAATTCAAGAAAAACACTGTTTTAAATAAAAGATATATAGAAAATGAGTAGTATAGAACCAAACCCAAACATCAACAACGATTATGCCAAGTTAGGCTTTGGTGAAATAGCGCCGGGGCAGCAAGGGCATAGAGAGTTGCTTCTTAAGCAAAAAATTGCCAAAGTTGCGCTTCATATTATTGTTTCCCTTGCCATCATTTTTGTTGCGGCTACGGTAGGTCTGCTTTTAGGTGGACTCCCTGGAGCTGCAATAGGTGCTGGAATAGGGATTGGCATCGCTGCTATGGGAAATACCGGCTTTCTTGTTTATAGACAGGTGACCGCTCATAAATACAATCCCCCCTCAACTTCGAATATGGAATTTCCTAAGGATGTGCCTTCTCTAGGAGAGTTTCATGGAGGAAATGACCTTCTTGTCACCAAAGATGGTAAAGAGACAACAGATTGGAAATTAGATCTGATCGATCGGGCTGAGCAATCAATAGAGCTGTGTGCCAGCATTGGTGGTGGTCCAACGTTTCGTAAGGCTCTTGAAAAAATTGAGGAGCGGATCAAACAAAAAGGAATCACAGCTCACATTATGACCACTCCCGACTTGCTGGAGAAGAAAGACATCAAATTACTTAAGAGACTTGCGAAAGAGTATCCTGAAAATTTTCGTTACTGCATAACACCGCTCATACCAGAGTTGTTGCCAGACCCTCATCTTATTGAAAACCATCCAAAGATCCTTGTTGTCGACGAAAAATACTTCACGGTCGGGAGTACCAATTTCCAGGAGGAGTTGATCCAACCGGGACAAGAGAAGCCTGAAAAGAGAGAAGGGCGGAAATTTATTCAAAGTAACATTTCCAGCGCAAGCCGAGAGATGGATGTTATTGGAAAGGGTTTAATGGCAAAGACCTTGAGACGAGAGTTTTATAAATTGTTTGCGATTTGGGAATATAGGACGGCACCCCTGAAGCCTAAAGGCCTCAACAATTACTACAGGCCCATCGATGAGAAAAAACAGGTGGCTTCTTTAGACAGTCTTGACCGTTGTGAAGAACTAATCAAAAATGTAAAAATCAAAGCGGTTGTATCTGGCCCAGAAAATCAATTTAATAATTGTACTGATGAGTATGTTGCCCTTATTAAGGGTGCGAAGAAAAATATAAAGATTGGTCAGATGTTTTTCTCTCCCGCTCCAGAGATTGTGGATGCCTTAAAAGAAGTTCCTCTAGACTGTGAAATGACGCTCATCACCAATTCCAAGGGGAAAAATGGTCCTCCCAGCGGCAAGTTCTACGTAGATGCGAATCGTCTGAACTATCCTTTGATTTTGAATAGCGATCGTTCGAAAAATCACGTTTATGAATACCAAGTTCCTGATACCGTTTATCATAAAAAAGCCCTCATCGTCGATGGTCAGAGATCAATCATCGGAAGCTACAATACTGGGCTAAAGAGCCATGAATGTGACTACGAGCTTACCTTTACGATTGACTCGGAAGCGGTAACTAAGAAAGTAGAAGAAGTTCTTGAAGCGGACTTGGAAAAAGACAATATTGGAAAGCATAAATACGTCCGAGAACTATCCTGGCAAAAAGTGGAAAAAATGTCATCCGCCTTTAAGACGAGACTTTTCGGAAACCTACAAAATCAAATTCTTTTGATTTAACACGGATTTTCACGGTTCCTAAGGTCTTAGGCCGAAAAGACCGGCAGGTCCCGTTGTGCGGCCAGTTTTCATCGTATCTGCCACAGGAACTTCACCACCTTCTATCGACTGCTTCCAGACCAGTGCTTTTTCCATGAAAGGGTATAGGAACGTTGCGATTTTTTCTCCGTTCAGTTCTTTTAATGACAACAATTCGAAAAAGAGCAGGTGGTCGCTTTGTTCGCTATAGCCAAATGTGCCGTTTCGGGGATAGGGGAGGCCGTTGGATTTGAGGGCTTCACGGAAGACATCTTCACGATACCTTCCAGGGGGTACGCGACCCAGGTCTGTGCAGATAAGAAGAAAATCCCCTTTTTCATGAGGTTCAATATACACTTCCAAGCTTGTTTCGAACACTATTAAGCAGGTATTGTTGGCGTCGGCATGTAGATCTTCGATCTCCATAGCTTCGCCTAACTCCTGCAATAGGGAATCAAAAAGATCTGTAACCATAGAACCCCCTTTTTTGTTAAGAAGAGAAAAACCACAATCGTTCACCTCTATCTGTTAACCGCGAAGAACGTGAAGATTATTCTAATAAAAAAACTTCGCGTTTTCTTCGCGCTCTTCGCGGTTATTAAGCAGGGGTCTGAACGTCTACGAAAAACCTACTGCTGTTCTTCCTCTTCCTCTCGTTCTTCGAGTTCTTCTAATTCGTCCTCAAGGTCTTCTAATGCCTCAATGATAGCCAAAAGAATATCGTCTCTGTGTTGCAAGGAGCGGTAGATTTGACTCATAGCCACCTCACGAATGGAATCTCTGAACTGACTAAATGCGATGATCTTTGCCAGGATCCAATCTTCAATACCTAGCCGTTTTGCTTGAGACAAGACCTTGTCAGAGGAGGGATAACGTTCTCCCGTTAGACTCATAAAAGCTTTGGCCATCGATTCAAAGGTAAGCTTTTTAGGCATTGATAACCCCGACTTTCCGAACATTTTTCCCATGAGGCCCATTCGTTTTTTGAAAAAGCGATACACTCCAAGAATCGCTTGCAGGGAACGAGTTTCGGTGATGAGTCGGTGTAATTCACCCTTAGGGATGGAGGGACCTTTCGATTTCATATCCGATCCTAAGGAATGCAGTAAGAACTTGATCACTTTGTTGAGTTCTTTGAAGGCATACTTTCCTGAGAGCTCACCGAAGAGTGTGTTGGAATCTCTGGGGTTTCCAGTGATATCTCGATACATGTCGCGTAGTGATGTCGGGGTGCCAAGACCCTTGTCTGCAGCTTGTCGTGCCTCAGTGCTGATGTTGCGGCCGGCTTGAATTTCCCTTCCTTTATCTTCGTTTAGTTCATCTTTGGTTTTTTGTACCTGCTGGTGCAGTTCCCCTTCGGTAGTATCAAGGAGGAAGTCTAGAGCATCATCAGCAAGGGTTGGATCTGGGTAAAATTCCTCAAGGGTTTCTTTGATCTCTTCAGCGTCAAATCCTGGTTTAATGCGTTCACGCAGAAGCTGCAAGACTTTTTCTTTGAGTTCGGAATTCTTTTGGGAGTGTTCTTTGGCAGAGTCTTTGATTCTCTGCACAGGGAGGAGCCTTTTTTCCTCTTTCATCTTCATCAGTCTCGTGACAGTTTTTGCACGAGATTTCAAAGACTTGAATAGTTTTCGTGTTTTGGCTTTGAAAGCTGTTTGGGTATTTGCGGTCTGCGCGGCCTGCTCGGCAGTTCTTTGTTCGGCTTTGACTTCTTTGGCGGTGTCTTTTCCGACTTCTTTCATCGCCTCAAGAGTAACATTCGTCCTTTGAGCTTGAATGTCTCCTGAGCCTCCTATACTCATTGTTCTCCTCCTCTATTAACTTAGGAACTGTGCAAAAATAACTTGCACATTTCTGATATCACAGCATCTTCATCTGCTACGTTGCAAATCCTTGAAAACTAAGAAGTTGGCTGCGGATTTGCGCCTTGCAGCTGAAACTCTGTGATATCAGAAATGTATAACTTATTTTTGCATAGTTCCTTACTATGATTATCTAATCCTACCTCTTCTATGAAAGTTGAATGCGTCCTAGCGGCTGTATACGTATCTCCGGGACAATTTCTTGGTACGAGACAACCGAAACATCCGAAAACTCCATCTCAATCAATTTGCGGACAAAACGGCGCACATCGATGGCGGTCAGCAGTACGGGAGTTTGTCCTCCGGGGGGTGGGGGAGCTACTGTGCTTCGAATTCCTTGTAGTATGAGCTGAACGGCGTCTGGGTCGAGAGCAAGGTAGGAACCTGCTGAGGTTTGTTTGATGGCACCACGAACCATATCTTCAATTTCGGGATCAAGGATATATACTGACAGCACAGATTGCCCTTGAGAGAATTTATAGCTAATATATCGTTTGAGTGAGGAGCGCACATATTCCGTGAGTAGTACAGTATCTTTTTCCGTTTGGGCCCATTCGCTTAAGGATTCCAGTATTGTTCTTAGGTCTTTGATGGAGATTTGCTCTTGTATGAGTCGTTTAAAGATGTCGGTCATCTTCTGCAGAGGGATAAGTCTGGTCACCTCCTTCACTAGATCGGGGAAGGATTTCTCCATAAATTCTAACATCGATTTCACTTCTTGAATTCCGATAAATTCATTCGCATAGTGTCGGAAGAAATAGGAAAGGTGAAGAATCATTACCTCAAGGCTGTTCCAGAACTTAATTCCGGCTTTTTTGAGGATCTCCTGATTTTGCTCTTCAATCCAAAGTGATGGCATACCCAGAGAGTTTTTATAGGTAGTAAACGACAGGTTGTATCGCCGCAGGTTTTCTTCCGTTTCATTTGTGAGAAGATGTCCTTGGATGACTTTTCCTCGAATAATTGGTACCTCGTTGAGGTGGATCGAATATTCATCAGGTTCTAGGATGGGGGAGTCTGTTCTAACATGCACCCCCGGGAAGCGGACACCTAAGTCAGCATACAAAGCCTGACGCATTCTTGGGATCATGAGATCGATAAAGCTTTGCCCCCTTTCCCTTTGGGCTTTTTGAATTTGAGCGCTTAACCCCGAACCGCATTCAAGGATGACGGGTAGGGTTAGAGCATAGCTGTCCACTCCACCGCCTGCGACTACTTTGTGTCCTTTTACGGCGGTATCCATCGTTGCCTTTTGTTCTGTAGCGGAGGATATTCCCCCTTCAGTACCTGGAACAATTCCAGCTTCCAGTTGCTGTGCTTTGTTTGACCACACCGCGTAACCGATCAGCCCCAGCACTGCTGAGAGGATGAGAAATGGCGCTTTTGGGAAACCTGGGAGGACTGCTAGTCCCATACAGAAGGCCGCTGCGATCATGAGCGCTTTGGGCTGCCTTAATATCTGGGTTGAGATCTCTTTCCCTAGGTTTGTATCTTCCTCACTAGAAACCCGAGTTGTGACAATACCGGCAGTGATGGAGATTAACAGTGCTGGAATTTGGGAAACAAGACCGTCACCTATGGATAGGATGGAATATGTTTGGATCGCATCCTCTGCAGACATGTTATTGAAGCCCATCCCAATCGTCAGTCCTCCGACGACGTTGATGATCGTGATGACAATACCGGCGATCGCGTCACCTTTAACGAACTTCATCGCACCATCCATTGCACCATACAGCTGACTTTCCTTTTGGACTGCGAGACGTTTTTCACGAGCTTCATTAGAATCTAAAATTCCCGCTCGCATGTCCGCATCGATACTCATTTGCTTACCGGGCATCGCGTCCAAAGTAAAACGAGCGGCAACTTCGGCGACACGTTCGGCACCTTTGGTGATCACGATGAAGTTTACTAATGTAATAATCAAAAAGATGATGCCACCGACGACGAAGTTTCCACCGACGACGAAGTTTCCAAATTGGAAGATAATGTCACCGGCATCGGCATTCAGCAAGATCTGCCGCGTTGAGGCAATATTTGTTCCTAGGCGGTATAGCGTGGTGATCAGCAATAGCGATGGGAATATAGAGAGATGGACCGCACTTGGAATATACAATGACACCATGAGCAGGGTCACAGATACCGTCAGGTTGAGGGCGATCAAGTAGTCAATAACAATTGGTCCAATGGGCAAGATGATCATGGCTATGATGCCAATGATCAATACGGCCAAGGCGAGATCACTGCCACGTGAAATTGCTGAAATAGATCTTTCCCCTCCTAGCCTGGCGGTGATGCCATCAAGAACTCTTCTGATAAATCCCATTATTGTATTCTCCTAAAACCTGCCTCAATTTTTTGTATCGACAACCTATTCATCTTCTTGTTTTTCAGAATGTATTGTTGATAGTTCTATCTTTTCTTCCTCACCTTCGTCATAATCTATATCTTGGTCAAAGTCGTATTCTTCTTCAAGAGAAGAAATCCAGCGTAGGATTTCAGCCATGGCTTCATAGGTATCTTCTGGAACATATTCATAGATCTCTCCATTTTGCCACAGTTCATTTGCTAACTTGATATTTCGGATAACAGGGATCTCATACTCTTCAGCATATTTGGTGATTCTCTCTGCCAGTATTCCCTCTCCCATCGCCAAAATATAAGGGGCTGCGTCAATTTCCCGATTATACCCTATTGCTATCGCTAAATGAACAGGATTGGTGACAACGGCAGCAGCTTTTTGCACACCACCCGCAGGTCCTTGTGAGTAAGCGATTTCCTGAGCAATTTGCTTCCGTTTTCCTTTGATCTGCGGGTCACCTTCCGTGTTTTTATACTCTTGCTTGACTTCGAATTTTTCCATCATCATCTCTTTACCGAAATTGTACTTCTGATAGGCAAAGTCGAGAATAGCCACCGCAATAAAAAAGAGGCCAACCTTCAGGACAACCTCCATAAGAAAAGCGTGGAAGATGAGCAGAGCGCCTGACATGGGTAGCGTTACTGCTTTTGTCAATACTGGTAGACTTTTATAGACGACACCGTAAATGAGATAGGCAGCGACAGAGATTTTAACTATGGACTTGATTAGCTCTACAAGGGTCTTCATTTTAAACTTGGCTTTAAGGTTCTGAACGGGATCAAACTTTTTAATATCGAATTTGAAAACTTCGACAGAGAACACAGGCCCCACTGCCAAGAAGTTGACTATAACCCCTACCATAGCCACTATTGCCATGATGGGGATGACGGCGGTGAATATCGTCATGATCCCTTCTTTATACATGATGGGTATCAGCCTATAGAGATCGTCATGGGGCACCAATGTAAAGGCGGAAATAATGAAGCTACCGACTTTATCGTAGAGGTAACCACTAAAGCCTATCACCAGGGATATGGAAACGATAAAAGTGAAAGCAGAAGGAAGATCCTGAGACTTAGCGACTTGTCCCTTTTTTCTTGCATCCCTGAGTTTTTTTGGTGTTGCCTTTTCGGTTTTTTCAGCCATCTTTCGTATAATCCTACTCAATAGGATGGATAACATCACTATTAAGGTTTAAGGTTAATTCGTCAAATTATTGAGACATGAAGGGTTCTATATTGCCAAAACAGCATTTTTTTACATAAAAAAACCCTCTATTTTTAGATATTACTATCTAAACCCTTCATACTCTAGTATACTCCAAATCTTAAGGGGCTGTCAAGAAAAAACTTACAGAGACATATGTTATTGCCTTCTAATTTTTAGATGGTTAGAATGCATCTAATCAATGTAGGTAAGTGTTCAGACAATGGCGTCAACTTAAGCTGGGATTTTCAACGCAAAGACGCCAAGACGCAAAAATTAGGGTGTCCTTTGCGTCTTTTGCCCCTTTGCGTTTAATTTTATTTCTTAAGTTGACGCCATTGGGGAACGGTTACCAATGTAGAGGTTATTCGATGTCAGGACTTTCTTGTGGAATTGTAGGACTGCCAAATGTGGGTAAGTCGACACTTTTTAATGCTTTAACGGCAAATCAGGTAGATTCGTCTAATTACCCCTTCTGTACGATAGATCCGAATATCGGGGTTGTCGAGGTGAAAGATCCCCGACTACAGGTCCTATCTGATCTATCTTACAGCAAAAAGATTGTCTATGCGCCCACGCAGTTTCTGGACATTGCCGGTCTCGTTGAGGGCGCTTCAAAGGGAGAGGGACTAGGGAACAAATTTCTAGCGAATATCCGTGAAACCGATGCTATTGTTCACGTGGTTCGTTGTTATGAATCTACAGATATCACCCACGTTACCGGAAAAATTGAACCAGTAAAGGATATAGAGGTGGTCAATTTGGAGCTGGTGTTAGCGGATTTGCAGTCTGTGGAGAAGATTCTGGCAAAAGTCGAGAAGCAGACCAAAGGGAACAAGGAGATGACACAGGTTTTGGAGTGTTTGAAGCGTGTGCGTGATCATCTCGATAAAAATAAACCTTTGAGAACTCTCGATTTGTCGGATAATGAAAAAGAATTGCTAAAACCATATCCCCTTTTAACTTCGAAGAAAGTCCTCTATGCTGCGAATGTTTCGGAAGAGGATCTCCCTTCTATGGAAAATGAGCATGTTCAACAGGTGCGGGAATATGCTGAGGCGGAAGGGAATGCTGTGATACCCATCTGTGCGAAGTTGGAAGAGGAGATCGCTCAGCTTCCTGAGGAGGAGCAACAAGAGTTTCTGGAGAGTGTTGGGTTAGAGGAGTCGGGGTTGCAGCGGTTGATTCATGCTTCTTTCGATATGCTCGATTTGATCACCTTTTTAACCACTGGAGAGATGGAAACGCGAGCGTGGACGATAACAGGGGGAACGACAGCCGTTGAAGCTGCAGGTAAAATACATACAGACATACAGAAAGGATTTGTTCGTGCGGAGGTAGTAGCGTACGAGGATATGGTCGAGTATAACGGAAGGGTGGGGGCTCGGGAGCATGGAAAAGTCCGTTCTGAGGGTAAGGAATACGTCGTTCACGATGGTGATGTTATCCTCTTTATGCATCATTAGAAAAATAGGAGAAAAAATGGCCGATATAAAAACAGTAGGTCAGGAAGTAATAGAATTCGCCATAGCTGGTGCAATAGGATTTGGAGGTGGATGCCTCGGAGGATATCTAGGAGAATCCCCAGTTTTAATGACGGGGGGTGTGTATGCGATATATGCAGTGGCGATCCATGGTTTAAGATTATTAACCCGATTCCTAGCAGAGAAGTATGAATGGAATTTTTCAACAGTTAAATTTCTTAGTGTGGCTTCGAATGCTGTTTTTATGGCTGCCCTGATAGTTACCAGTGTTGCTCTTGGAATCCTTAATCCTACGGGTGGGATTGTTATGGGTGCTTTGTTTCTTTCTTTTTTAGGATTTGAAGTTGCGAGGGGCTTATATGTAAAATTCGCTGGAAAAGGTGAAAAAGATCTCCCCTATTTGAAAGCTTTGAAAAGCGAAGAGTTTATTTACAAACTCAACCTAATTTAGGGTGGCCTTGTTGCATAAATCGCAATCAACATAAACTACAGTAAACGAATATTTTACCACAGAGATCACAGAGCACACAGAGAATAATAAAATATATTAATTCCTTCTGAGAACAATTCCTCGAATGGATTTAGCTTTTTCACCAACTCTTGATTTTGATTGGGTATAATCGGGTATACATAACAAAATTTCTTTTGTTTTCTCTTTCTTCTTTCCAATTTTTTTTCTATATTGAAGATAGAAGATTAAGGCAATTTAAGGGATTTTTCGATGGATTTGCCAGCCCAATTGCTGGAAGAACGGCAATACACTGCAGGAAAAGGAGAAAGAAAATGGCTGATATAGAAACAATATTTGTGGAGACGGGAACATTTTTTTCAAGTGGCGTAGCGGGATTTGGAGTTGGATGCTTCGTTGGATCTCATGCAAAATCTCCAGTTTTAATGACTGGAGTAGTGTGCGCGATATCCGTAGTGGCCGTGTATGGGTTAAAATTTTTAGTTGAGTCTCTAGCAGAAAAGTACAATTGGAATCTCTCAACAGTTAAATTTCTTAATGCGGCCTCGGCAGCTGTCATTGCTGTTGCTTTCGCAGTTACCACTGTTGCTCTTGGTATCTTTAGTCCTGTCGGGGCTGCGGTTTCTGGTGGTATTGTGCTCCTTATGTCAGGAGTTTCTGTTGGGATGGGCCTATATGCAAAATTTGGTGAAAAAGATCCTCTCTATTCGGAAGCTTTGGAAAATAAAGGGTTGTTCTACCTATACGCCAGATTCGTCACGATCTAGGTACATTCCTTTTATTTCTTCTTGCCTCTTTTTTATATTAAGTACACACGCATGGAATTTATTATTTGAAAATAAAAGTGTGATTAGTTAATATAATAGTATATGGTTTATGTATTTTAGGTTTAAAAACGAATTAAACGGTAGTGTTAATATTTTAAGGTAGTA
>JAAKFP010000300.1 GCA_011065005.1 Chlamydiota bacterium
AAAATCTTTGGTATCTTCTCTTGTGAGCGTGTTCTTGAGACCATCTGGGAAAAGACCGGCTTTTTTGGGATCATCCAAAATCTTTACTATTGAATTTCCCTCCTATGAGGTCAGGAGTTCTGAGGTTATAGAAAAATACGAAGAAGTGCTCCACATCCTGCCTTTCAAATCCCCTTGTTGACTGGGTCATACGAAAGCGGTTGAGCTCTTCATTTAAATCGGAGGCAGTTTGACGTAAATCCACAAGATCCTCTTTGACCTCCCCCTTTTTCAGCATGTCGATCAATTCCGAAAAGGATTGTACACATTGCTCCAATATGGTTTTCAGCCTTTTTGTAAGATCCGCATCTAGAATTTTCTTAATATTGTGCTCCTGAAATGTTCGGAGTGAGATCGTCGATTCAAAAATGTTCTCTAAGTGATCGATCATGTTCGACCAGTCCTCGATACTTCTTACTTTCGTTAGCAGTTCAAGTTCTGATTCCGTGAGGTAATGACGTGTTTCATCAAGAAGTTGATTGATATCACGAATGAGTCTGTGGTGGATACGATAAAAGTGCTTTGGTGGAGGGTTGAGATCAAGCTCCAACTGGAATAGACGGTTGATGTAGTGCAAGGTCTTGGCGATGTTGAAACGCAACTGTTGTGTGGCTCGCGTTGGCCACAACACATGCGAGACAAGGACTGCAACCCCTATACCCAGTGCGGAATCTAAGAAACGAAAGAGTCCAAACTGCCAAGGACTGGTAGCAGGGTGAAGACCCCACATGATCATGACCATAGATACGGACAAACACGCAATACGAATGCTCTCCTTGAGTTGAAACATGGAGCAGACTAAAACCGTTAAGATAACGCTAATGCCTAAGGTGAAGGCGTTCGATCCAAAGATGTTTGTAAAAAAGCTTCCCATAATAGATCCGATGAGGACCCCAAGAAAGCGCACCCATGCCGCACGATAGGTTCCCCCTAGATGCGCTTGGCATGACCACAAAAGTTGACATCACACTCCACGTACCACTTAGAAGGTAGTCAGGTTTATTGAGAAACTTCGCAAAACTCACACCTAGATATAAGCTTAGAGCCGCAGCAACACCCGCTTTGGTGGCGATGATGAACTCCATCCGACCGAAAAGCTCTTTATAGAAAGGCTGAGCGGCACCTTCGGCGCTTGCTACATTGTCACTTTTGTTGTCTCGACTTTTCAAAAGGTCCTCGTGGAAAAGAGGGGAAAAACGCCGAGGATAGTGCTCGGCGTTGAAGAGTTAGATGTGTGTTCCAATATCCGCGATGGTGGGATTTGCTAGGCGTTTGAAATCTACAAATTTCATTTTTACGACATCAGTGTGTGTGCCCGCGTTGAAGACGATCTCTTCATCGCCTTCGAGCACTTTGTCAGCATAGACTTTCAGCCCATACAGATGACCAAATGGGGGCTCGGCACCGATTTCGTACTCTGGAAATAGTTTTGCGATCTCATCTTCATCTGCGAGTTTCAGTTCATCCATGCCAGCAATGGATTTTAGTTTTTCAAAATCCACTAAATGAATTGCGGGCAGAACGCACATGAAAAAATCGCCATTATTCTTGACAATGACAGATTTTACCATTTGCTTTCCAGCAATGTGCTGGGAGCCTGCGATTTCTGATGCAGTATAGGCCAATGGGTGTTCTGAAATTTCAAAAGCTACGCCTTCTTTCTCCAGATACTCTTTGATCTTGGGTGATACAGCCATGGTATTTTTCTCCTTCTTTCGGCTTCGAGGATTTTCCATCAATGTACTTGAACAGAGTATAACTCAAAAGAAAAAAGTTATTTCTTTTGAAAACACTTTCGTAAGCGTTCAGACAATGGTGCCAACTTAAGCGAGATTTTAAACGCAAAGGCGCAAAGACGCTAAGTATCCTAAATTTCTTTGCGTCTTGGCGCCTTTGCGTTTAATTTTATTTCTTAAGTTGACACCATTGCGTGAACGGTTTACAGATGTCAAATATCTCTTTACACTCGATAGAGATAGATTTTTGACCGATAAATATCCCCGGTTTCCTCTATCCGTATAGGCTCCCACCCTGGAATCGCAAAAGTGTTGCTGATCACCCAAGTCCCTGGTTTAAGCTCCTTTTCGCTTTTCGAGAGGTAGGCATTGGAGAGATCCCATTCCTGATCGACCAAATGACGATGGAGCCCACAATCCATGCAAGCAATCCAAAGAAAAGAAGAGAGCGAGGATGATTTAAAAGAATTAGCTTGCTCAAGAAAGTATAAACCTGATGACTTGGATTCTGCTCTGATGGATATTCAAAGAGAAAAAGAAGATTCATCGGGCTATTCAGTGGCCGAATATCTTAAAGAACCCCTTCCTATCTTTTATCAAATTAACATGAAGAAACACTTGGGGATTAAGTATGTTTATTCTGATAGTTGGATATTATCTTTGACGCATCTGCAAGAAAATGATCAGCTTGCTGTTGAGTGGTTGCAGGTGTGTTCTTATCTCTCCCCAGATACCAAGATCCCAATAGAATTTTTGGAGACATGGCTAGAGGACAAAGGACAAAATTTAGCACAGAAAGACGGTATCGTTAAAGGATTAAATGACAGGCATTTTATCAATTACGATCGCTCAGAAAAAACATTCACGATAGATGATCAGCTACAGAAGTTTTTGCAACAGCATTTTAGGGCTGACAACCAAGCGGGAGTGGCTACTCGCTGGTTTGCAAGGTTACGCGGGATAAAAGCGGGCTATAGTTCACTATGAGAAAGCTCGCAAAATAGAAAAACAATTTGGGGATAAAAATCCTGTGAATCTATTAATTCACGGATTTTCACGCCAGAATTAGACCCTAATATGGGGGTAATTACGATGAGACCAGACAAGTTTTTTCAACAACCCATGGTTAAAATCCAAAAGAAATATGAGGCATTAAGAGCTTTTTATTTCGAAAAACAGTCAGCTAAAACCGTAGCGAAGAAATTTGGGTATACAGTTAGCACCGTTTACACAATGACCCGTAATTTTCGAAACATCTGTTTGAATGACCCTGCGCCATTTACACATTTTTTTGCAGACGTCAAGCCAGGCCCGAAATGGTCGACTCAAAAACAAGAACTCGTTGAAGTTGTGGTAAAACTCAGAAAAAAATATCTATCTGTTGCAGATATTAAAGCGATACTGGATGCTCGAAACCTCCCCACTTCTTTCATTTGAACCGTCTATCTTCATCAATGGTGATCAAGGTGGATTTTGATCTGGCAATGACAATTTTGGCTTATAATCTCTATCGATTGCTTGCTTTAGACCTTCCTGGATATGAAAACAATACAGCAGTGACATTGTATGAGAAGTTTATCCAAAATAGCGGTTCCGTGAATCTCAATGAGGAGCAAGCGGTTGTACAGCTAAAGAAA
>JAAKFP010000301.1 GCA_011065005.1 Chlamydiota bacterium
TGTGACCTCAGTCTCGACTTTCGACATTTGGATTCAGCCTGAAAGGCTGAAAGTGCAACAGCCCTTCAGGCTGAATCCAAATGTCTAAAGTCGAGTCAGTGGACTCCGTGGTGATTAATGCAATAACGCTTTTACGATGAGGTCGATCGCCCTTTCGATCTCTTCTTCCGTTGTAAAGCGACTTAAAGAAAACCGAATAGAAGAGAGAACTCTATCCCTAGGCAATCCCATATTAAGGAGAACTCGAGATGGTTCAAGCGCTCCTGAGGAACAAGCAGAACCGTGGCTTGCTGCGACACCTTCAAGATCTAACGCAGTCAATAGGGTCTCCCCATCTACTCCTGTAAAGCATAGATTGCTCGTATTGACAACCCTGGGGCCTTCTCCATTGACCACAACATTCGAACATTTCTCCTTCAAAGTACTCTCAAAGCGATCCCTGAGTTTCTGAATCTTTGGAACCACCTTGTCCATTTCGTCGTAGAGAATAGTAACCGCTTCAGCCAACCCAACAATACCTGGAAGATTTTCTGTCCCCGACCGCCGCCCAAACTCCTGTTCCCCCCCCGTGATCATCGGACACAGTTTTAATCTCCTTCGAATGAAGCAAAATCCTGCTCCTTGTGTTGCATGGATTTTTTGTCCGCTAAAACACATAGCTGAAACCCCTTCTGGGATCTGAAAACGTTCCTTTCCTAATAACGCGACACCATCAACAAATAATGGAACGCCTGCCTCTGAAGCAATCTTGGCGATTCCTTCAATATCAGTTTTCACCCCTGTTTCATTATTGGCAGCCATGATGGCGATCAGTTTTGTGTCAGACGTCAAAGCCTCTTCGACCTGTTCTGGACGTACTGCACCCCATGCTCCTGGCTCAAGATAGGTGGCATGACACCCAAATCTTTCCAACTCTTGAACAGTGTCGTTCACACAGGAATGCTCTACACTTGAAGTGATAATATGCCCCGAATAGTTCGGATGGAAGAGCCCCCGAAGAACAAGATTCGCCCCCTCGGTGCCTCCAGAAGTAAAAATAACCTCTTCGGGTTTTACCTTGAGGCATTCTGCAATTGTATATCGCGCATTGGTCAAGCATTTTCGCATCTCTCTGCCGAACAAGTGTATGCTAGATGCATTGGCTGTATGCTTATGTAAATGAGATTCTATTGCTTTGATTACTCTTGGATCAACGGGAGTCGCAGCATTATGATCAAGATATATCCTTTTTTTCATAACTTTCCTGAACTTGCATTAACACTACCGTAATATTATCAGACCCACCCAACTTATTGGCACCAGCAATGAGTGTTTTTACAGCGTCTTCTTTTGAAGAACTTTCCACCAAAATCCGTTCAATATCTGCATGGGATAATAGGTCTGACAACCCATCAGAACACATCATCACCCAGTCTCCAACGGCAAGATCACAATCTGATACCGTAGGTTCAATGATGGGCTCGGTTCCGATAGCTTTCGTAATAATATTCCTATAAGCGTATTCGCGTGCTTGTCTTTCATTTAACTCACCTAATTCCACCAGTTCGGCAACAAGAGAGTGGTCTTCGGTCAATTGATTTAGCTTATTTTTCCGTAAAAGGTAGATTCTACTGTCACCAACATGACCTAGAACACACCCCTCCTCATGAAAATACACACAACACAATGTGGTGCCCATTCCTTTCAATTCACAATCCTTTCGGGCTTTTCGATTGATAGAAGAATTGACCTCTTTGATGATCTCCTGAATAAAGATCCTCGTTTGTTTAAGATCTCTAACTTTATCGGCCTTCCCAAGAAAATTTTTTATGAGATCAGAAAAAGTCTCCACGGCTTCCCTAGCCGCCACCTCCCCAGCTTTATGTCCTCCCATTCCATCTGCAAGCACATAAACATTGGCATCAACATCCACAGCCCAGAAATCTTCGTTATTATCTCTGAATCGTCCGATATCTGAACAACCATATGCAGAAATTGTATAATTTAAAGAACGGGTTACCATGTTTACAACTGATAGTGGGCGGATTATAAAGGGTTTTTGCCATATAAATATTTTTACTAGTATAGCAGAAATCCAATTAAACTTCTAGGAAATTCAGCTAAAGACAATGGTCAAAACACTGATCGTGTTAAAGAAAACATGCAACCCGATTGGTGCCCATAGTGAACCTTGCCGCTCGTAGATGTATCCTAGAAAGCAAGACAAAACAAACAGCGCAGCAATGAATTCAACATTTCTAAGACCTTGACTATAGGAGAAATGAAACAAAGCAAAGACAATAGAGGTGAGTACAATAGAAGTTTTTCTACTAAAGAGCCCCCCCAGCCACGTTTGCAAAAAACCACGGAACAGCATCTCTTCGAGGACAGGTACTAAGAGAATCATACAGATAAAGGTACTCCCAAAGAGATATGGGTCATCTAGAGTCATCTTTATGGCCTTTACAGCAACCTGATCGACTTCAGGTTTCTCAAAAAACCAATGTAGAAGCAAAGCAATCATTTGACTTAATGCAATAACGATAGGATAGCATACAAGCCAAGTGGCGATCCCGAAAAAGAAATTTTTTATTATACGCTTTTCACCGATGCCGCCCTCTTTATTCCAGATCATCTTGGTTAATTGAGGGCCCAGCAACCAGGAATAGAACAGCACGCCTAGAGTAGATGTCGACATTACGAAAACATTAAACCATCCAACCAATGTCGGATCTTGCTGAATTCTGTCAGAAAGACCTACCACCTCTCCAGACTGGATAACAAAGTAGAGGATAAACACCAGAGGAACAAGAAAGATTTGCAGAGTGATGAAAACCAAAAATGCACCAAGAAGATATATCAGAGGAATGTTGTAAAAGGATGGTGCTTTTTTCTTGGGATAGCGAAAAAAGCCCTTTTTATAGGCGAGCAAACCATTGATTACAGAAAAAAAGGCCGCTAGAAATATTATTGGTAGATATTCCGGTAGAATATTTTGCAAGTCGTTCATATTCACAAGTGTAGCCAATGCACAGATTTATCCCCAATTAAATTCAAGAATTGACAAAGAAACCATTCGACACCTAGTTAAAAGAGCCATATTCGTGCCCTGAATCAGGGCTAACGCATTAAAATTCTTGTAACTATTCAGGTCACTATTTCTGGGACGATGGCCCCAACCAAAAATGTGAAAAATCAAAGGGCCGAAGGTCTGAAAGTGGATAGCCCAGGCAGCAGTGAAGGGAGCTTGCGACCGAAACGGAAGCCTGGGTAGAGAGACTGTCCGAACAACCACATAGGTAACATTCTATCCAAGCACATGGGTGACATTATCCAAGCACATAGGTAACAGATTCATTTTACAATATTTCTCTTTTCATTTGTTCAGTTTTACCTAAA
>JAAKFP010000302.1 GCA_011065005.1 Chlamydiota bacterium
CGAAAAATTATTATTTATCTGGGAAAAATCATACATCACTGATCAGGATCTGATGTTGGTATTTTTCAAGGAAGATAGTCGTCGTTATGATGCTGTCAAATACGCTTTGAAAAAGGGTATTCTCAAAAGCGTACGCAGGGGACTTTATCTCAGATGTGTTAGCAGAAATGCGGAAGTTATTTCTGCACGAGCCCTAAGTGGCTCGCTTCAAAAAGACCTATCCAGTCATCAACACCTCCCCTAAAGCACCATCTTTGTGCTGCAAACACTCTCTTTTCTGTGATTGTCCTCTTTCGGTTAATCATTGTTTCTATTTATCTGCTGGTGTGAAGAGGTAATCCGGGCTCGAGAGCATTTGTTCTGTATAGCTATTTGAGTCATAAAATTCCCTATTCTGTTCGGAGTTATAGAAGGGAGTCTCCTCTTTTCTGGTCTTTTTAGCAATGCTTGCATAATCATTAAGATACACTTCTTCTTTTTTGACTTGTGCACTCTCAGCAAATATTTCTCTCTTCAGATCTTCAAAAACTTTTGCTTGAAGAGTGTTGTCCAATCCTTTAAAGCAGTGGGTCTCTAATAACTGTTGTGCTGTAATACGTGTTATCGGACGAGGATCTAAAAGTCTTTTAATTACCCACCAAACTGAACTTTCTTCAGCTGTTAGCAGTTCTGCAAAACGTCGAGCCTTTTTTTGAAAAAAGTCAGGGGTGCAATTTTGGACTCGATGAGTAAACTGGTTGGGCATCTCAAATAGTTGGCAAGGATCCAAATTTTTTATGATCTGAAGAAGGGTTACCCCTGCAGCCCAAAGATCTGCTTCCTCACCATCAAAAGTGACACCGTCTTTGCATGCTTGTAAGCGCCCAGGAGAAAAATAGCGGTTATCTCCGATAGCATCTGGAGAGATTTGAGGTGTTGAGCTCTTCTTAGCACAGCCAAAGTCGGTGATATAACCTGTACCGTCATTGGTAAAGACAAGGTTGTCGGGTTTGATATCCAAATGATAAATTCCCTTCTCGTGAAGGGTTTGCAGTCCGGTTAAAAGATTCTTGGTTACAAAAGATTTACCAGAATTTCAGGCTTTGTGCAACCCTTAGATTTAAATGTGATAGAGCACTAGTTTAAAAAACAGTCTTTCAGAGGAAAGGATACCTATATTCTTTTATAGAGGAATGGGTTGTCATGGTCATGGTTTTAATAGTGAATTTTCTAGCTCTGTCACCCTTCCAAGCTTTATGGGTACTGGATTTGGTGGAGGTTCCGGCGGCGGAGGTTTCGGTCGATAAACTGAATCGATGCGAGGGATCAGTCGTGACTTATTGACTTATTCAAAAAGCCAATAAGTCACGACTGACCCCTCGCATTTTATTTTTGTCGTAAATTTTGACAAAAATCAGGAAAAATGATAGTATAAAATTATGAGAAATGTCGGAAAAAGCAACATAATCATTATGTGGAGTATTTCATGAAACGCAGTGTCATAGCTAAAAGAATCAAGGAAGCTCGTGAACGGTGCGGTTTGAATCAGAAAGAGTTAGCCAATCTGATGGGTTGGAAAAGTCATTCATCTATAACGGCTATTGAAAAAGGCGAGCAGGATATAAAGACTTGGGAATTGCTTAAATTTGCCCAAGTTCTAAAGGTTTCTCCAGAATCGCTATATAGCAAGGAATCACAAGAGATGCCTAAACACCCTGTTATCTTTTGGAGGCAGAAGGCCGCAGATCCAGCTCTTGTTCAGCAGGAAGAACGGAACATTGTCCAACACTGCGAAGACTACCGGCTACTAGAAAGACTAGTTGCGCCGACTCCCTCTCAAAGAAGAGAACTTCCAAAAAAGCTTTTTAATATTGATCAGGTTGATTTTGACTGGGCTAATCGGTTGGCAGATGAAATGCATCGAGAATTGAACCTGGGTGACTATCCTGCGGAGGTGTTAGCTAGGCGGTTAGAGGAAGACTTTGGAGTTGTCTTGCTGTGTCGTTCACTCGACAATGGTTCTGCTGCTTGTCTGCGTTCTGGTGATGACATTGTCATTGTAATGAATGAAAATGAAATTCCGTGGAGGCAAGTATTTAGTTTGGCTCATGAGTTGTTTCACATCATCACCTGGAATTCTTCTCTGATAGAGAAAATACAAGATAGTGATTCATTGTTTAGTAAAAACGAGAAGCTTGCTAATGCTTTTGCGGCAGCTTTGCTGATTCCTCAGCAAATGATTGAACTTGATTTGTATGGTCAAAAGCTCACATATTCTTTAGTTGTTGCCTTGGCGAGAAAGTACGGCGTTTCTGCTTCGACTATGCTATGGCGACTTTCCCATTTACGTTTTTTATCAGCAGAAGCCGTTAAAGCTGCATTAGAGGACAAAGATTTTGTACAGCTTGATAAATCTTCATTTAAGAAGGCATTTGAATCTGTTCGTTCATTCGGCAATAGGTTTTTGAGGCTTGCTTACTTGGCTTTTGAAAGAGGAAGATTGTCTAAGAGTCGCTTTGCTAGAATGCTTGGTGTCAACTTAAGGGAATTAGATAACTATCTATCGACAAAGGGATTTGAGTTGACTAATGACAAAGAAATCATCGCAAGTATTGGCTGATGCAGTCATCGTTATTGGGGCTCATGAAGAAAGGTATTGGGAAATACTCTGTAATGCCTATCAAATTGCGCTACCAGCAACGATTCTTGAGGAGGAAATATTTTATTTCCAATCAGCTGGTATAAAGAAGGGATTGGCACCGTCCAAGTGGGTAAATGAGGGGAAGGTGATTCGTGTTGAAGCGGAGATAGAGGATTATGATTACCTCAATCGTAAATTGTCAAAGGATTTCATGAACTCTCTTGACCTTGGTGAGCTTGAAGCTTTGGCGTTGCTGAGTTCCAAAAAATATAATGCCTATCGGTTTACTACAGCTGATCGGGCAGCTATAAAAGCTCTTGGGGTGTTGGGTTGGGAGAGTCGCGGCATATCCGTAGAAGAGCTTCTCGAGGGGGCTGGAAGAAGACCTCTAAAACAGAAACTACCACGACATTTTACGAAGCAGTGGTTTCAGAACTGTCTTCATGAAGGTTTTATGGAACAACACCTTTGGCTGAGGCCACAATAGTATACATCTCTAAGGTCTTGATTAATCCTGTTAAAGGGGGCAGACTCTCCTATTGGCTAAGTTGTGAATCATCCTCATCTCTGCTGCCCTAGAAACATATTTATAAAATTTGTCAATGCTTGAAGTTGGACGCAGAATACTGTTTTCCCATGAGTATTATCTTCACCATGAATTTGCTGTCGGAATTTGTCATCCCAAAAAAGAGCGTCTGAAAAATCATATCCGACGTGCTCAAAGATCG
>JAAKFP010000303.1 GCA_011065005.1 Chlamydiota bacterium
AAATGATCTATAAGTGCAAGATTTTGCACTTATAGATCATTTTCAACTGCGTTTTCTAGGATTATATCAAATGTTAATTTTCAGTAGTAGTATTTTTGTTAAAGGCTTGTTTTTTTCTTTAAATACGATGTTTTGTAGTTGAGATCCTTTTCTTCAGCTATTTCTGCGAATCGAGAGGAATCTACTCCTTAGAGTTGGTGATTGACATCTATTTACGGTAAGAATTTTGCAGGTATGCAAGAACCGTCCCCGGACACATGAACCCGAATAGTTCGATTTTTGTTGAGTTTTTGGTTTAGAATCAGCAGTATGTTTTATGAATCTTTAATTAAGGAGTTTAACATGTCTAGCTCTATTCAACTTCAGTGTTTTTCAGCCTCTCACAGCTTAATGAGTCCATGCCTCTTGGCCGATATACCAAGGTCAGGAGTTTTAGACTTGGGGGTGGAAACGCTGTCTCTGCAAAATATGGAGTTTGACGAGGATAAAGGAAGACAATTTCTCCAAGCTCTTGCCAAAAAAACTCTTGGCAAAAAAGGGCACCCTCAGAAAAACGGAAAAATGTCCTTAGTGAAATTGTTAAATCGCATTTCACGACTGCCTGATACTGCCAAAAACCGGCCCGTTACTTTTAAAATCAAAACTGCTTTGTTTAAGCAGGAAGGGTATTTCAAGAGGCTATTTTCTGGGGAGCCTTGGGAAGAATGGACGGAATATCGAACTGCTTTGGGAAGAGTAGTTTCTCAATTCGGAGACTGTGTTCAGAATCAAAGTCAGATAAAAAACTCTTTGCACCGACTAGGTAAACGGTTGATTCAAAAAGCAAATGCTGAGGCGAAGGTTCTTTTAAAAGAGTTGAACCACCCAGACAAATCTAGGAACTCTTATGTTGAGCCAAAAAAAGCGTGTTTAAAAGGGCTCTTTGGCGGGGCAATAGGTTCACTAATTACCAAGAATCCTTTGCCGCTGGTTATAGGTCTAAGTGAGTGTTTGCCTACCGCTTTTTCACAGGAAAAAGTGGGTAATGAGTTTTTAGTCCCAACGAACACATTGGATAATCAGAGAGATAATTCTGTAACAGGATTGGAGAACGGGAATTTTGTCGTTGTTTGGCATAATTATCGAATTCCTGCAGGTCCATATCTGAATGCGTTTGGTCAATTATTTGATGGAAATGGCTCAAAAATTGAAGACGAATTCCAACTCAATACTCTTGTACAGACATCATGGGGAACGAATGTAATAGGCTTTAGTGATAATGGTTTTGCTGCTGTTTGGCAGAGTTGGGATACGGATGGCGATGAACATGGGATATCTTGCCAATTATTTCACCCAAATCGCACGAAATCAGGAAGTGAAATCATACTGAATAATTACACTTTAGGTAGTCAATGGGATGCTTCTGCAGCAAGTTTTCCGAATAATGATTTTGTTGTGACTTGGGATAGTCAAAACCAGGATTCAAGTAATTCAACAGGTATATATGGTCAGTTATTATTTAGAAATGCCACTAAAAGAGGAGGTGAATTTCCAGTTAATAACCACACAGCGAATAAGCAAAGATATTCTTCTGTGGCAACGTTTTCAGACCGTAGTTTTGTGGTGATTTGGGAAAGTCTAGACCAGGATGGATCAGGTTTTGGTGTCTATGGACAAGGATTTGATGGCGTTGCCAATAAAATTGGAAATGAATTTCCAGTCAATAATTATACAACTGGTGACCAAAAAGATGCAGATGTGGCAAGCTTCAACGATGGGAGCTTTGTTGTGGTTTGGAAGAGTTCCCAGGATGGGGATTCTGATGGTGTTTATGCCCAATTATTCCACGGAAATCGCTCTAAAGACGGTGGTGAATTCCAAGTCAATAATTATACAATTGGTAAGCAGCAAGATCCCCGTGTAGCACGTTTCCCTAATGATGATTTTGTTGTAGTTTGGGTCAGCTTTGATCAAGACGGTTCAGATGATGGAATATATGGCCAGATGTTTAATAGAAAAGCCCTTAGAATTGGAAATGAATTTAGAGCCAACAACCACACTGCTGATGCTCAAAGGCGTCCATCTATAGGAATTTTAAAAAATCGCAAGTTTGTTGTCATTTGGATGAGTGATCTTCAAGATGGCTCAGGATGGGGGGTCTTTGGTCAGATTTTTCGTGATAACATTACTTTTCCATTTAGTACTAGCACGATAAATGCATCGGATGAGACTACCTTCTCGAATACCTCTGCTTTAATTAGTAGTAGTCAAAGTACTTCGAGAAACTCTACGACTTCTAATTTGAGTAGAAGTTCTTTAAGCACTTCTCGGACAATGAGCTCCCTAAATCTAAGTCGTTTCTCAATAACAAATAATTCAAGTAGCACTCCCTTCGCCACGGAACATTCGACCATCATATCCACAACCATGGAAAATGACCGCACAACTTCTTCAAATGGTTTTTCGCTGTTATGGATTAGCTTGATTAGTGGTGGAGCATTGTGTATCTGCTTGATCGGTGGAACAGTAGTCTGCATCCTTCAAAGACGAAGAAAATCTTCAAATAGTGAGGAGCGTTTAACTGAACGAGATTTAGAAGCACGGAACAGCTTTGAATTAAAACCTGTAGTAAAAAGACCTCATAAGGAAATTGGAGAACAGTATTACCAACTGAGTAAAATTTCAAAAGAAGAAGCGCAAAAGATTTATCGGAAAACAGGGCATATGATTGTCTTTCCTGAAGATGAGGATAGACTCAAATATGTCATTGGTAAAGGAAATTTTGGTGCGATTAAGGTAGCACAACGAATAGCAGATGAAGAGTATGTTGCTTCTAAGAAGGTCAAAGGCGAAGAAAATATCAGAGTCTCAGAGGCCGAGGCGAATATGCAACGGGACGCAGCAGGAGATAACGTTCTTTCTATTTACAATACAATTCAATTAAAATATGCTCTCTACCATTTCATGCCCTTAGCAGGGAATGGGGATGGTTGTAACATACAGGCTCTACTTGCTGCCTTACACAATCCAAAGCTTGCACTAGAAATTCTCAAGTTCATCGCTAAAGATATCTTAACAGGATTACAAACCATTCATGCTAAGGGAATCTATCACCTCGATCTTAAACCAGACAACGTTGTGTTTACCAAAGATGGCACAGGATATATTACCGATTTCGGTTGTGCAAAAAAAGTAAAAGGCTCTCAAATCTCTCATGATGCCATCGGTGATAACCGGTACTTTTCACCAGAAAGGTTGCAGGCTTGTAGAGAAGGAAGCACTTTTGATGCAGAGAAAACAGATATTTGGGCAGCAGGAATGATGTTACTCCAAATGATTAAGAATTTTT
>JAAKFP010000304.1 GCA_011065005.1 Chlamydiota bacterium
CAGCATCTTCATCTGCTACGTTGCAAATCCTTGAAAACTAAGAAGTTGGCTGCGGATTTGCGCCTTGCAGCTGAAGCGCTGTGATATCAGAAATGTATAACTTATTTTTGCACAGTTCCTTATGTTTAAGAAATTTGATCTGCGCTTTCACCTATCAGAAGGGTAAAGGCTCTTCCTCTGCTCCCTGCTGTTCAACTTCACTCTCAGGTGCTGACGCAGGAGCTGCTCCTAAAGCGGTATCCTGTTGAGCTGTCGATTGTTGTGTAGTGCCTTGCTCTGCTTGCTCTGCTTGATCTGGCTTACCATAGGGTACAAACTTCACGTAATCTGCAGTAACCTCGATTGAACTCAGTTGTTGCTGCCCACCCTTGTCTGTATAAAGTTCAGGTTTGCGCATCTCTCCACCTATCATAACCGGTTTTCCTTTGGTAAGATATGTCACCATTTTATCCCAGCGATCGCCCCAAAGAGTCACTCTCCACCAGATCGTTTCTTCTTTACCTGCTTTTCGGGAATTTGTAGCTACGACGAGCACCGTCACCTTCAAGCCATCAGCAGTGAAACGAGTTTCAGGATCTTTGCCCAGACGCCCTATAATATGCACATAATTCATCTTCTTTACCTCATCTGTTACTTTATGTTATGAAACTTTCAAGATACCATACCAGTTGACCTTCACCTTTTTCAAGGAAAAACATGATGGAACCACCAGAAAAAAAAATTCGGAAACTTAAGCAGGAATTAATGATCTCAGAGCAAGCCTACAACGTTGTTAATATGATCTATGGCAAAAGAGAAGAGTTGGAAAATCAAATCAATACCATTAAAGCTGAAATCGAAGCAGAAACTTTTGCATTGCATCGGAAACGGGCCCTAGGGGATGAGGATTTTTCTGAAATGGCCAATAAACTTGAGGAAAAAAAAGATCGATTTCAAAAAGCCCAAGAAACCAAACGGGATATGGATGCCAAACTCGATGAATATGATATCTATTCTCGAGAAATGATACTGAAAGTCAAAAATGAACTGGTTCGTGCCATCCTGGAATGTCATCCCGACCAAAAAACATATTATGAAAATCTGCAAGAGACTCTCGAAAGTAGACTTATTACCGCCAATGAACTCCAAGAAATCTTAACTACTTGCCAAGAGATCGTTCAAGCTCTTAAAGTTGCCATCGAGGGGCGACAAAGCGTGCGGGGTGGCGGCCTGTTAAGGTTTATTTTTGGGCAGAGTCCCAATGTGACCATCACAAAGGGATTACAAGCCGCTGAGAAGCTAGCTCATCTAGGGACATCGAAACTGAAAGAATCTAAAGCAATCTCGTTGGGAGGATCGGAACTCAAAGATCTCTACACAGAAACAACAACGGCACTAGTGAAATTACAAAAAATCACAAAAAAACGTTGGGGGTACGAAAAGATCGACACCGAAATTTCCCCTCTAGTTCTTGAGATTAGCGCCCTCGGAGAGAGGTTACAGTCTCTTCAAGATGAAACCTCCTCGGAGGTTAAAACCACAAGAGAAAATATCGATGTCTGGATCGAAAAAATGACCTCAAAATTAAGGCCATAAGGGATCGTATAAAAATAAACTTCACATTTATGGTGGCACAGCGCTTCATCTGTAAGGCGCAAATCTGCAGTCAACTTATTAGTTCTCAAAGACTTGCAACACAGCAGATGAAGATGCTGTGTTGCTAGAAATGGTTAGGTTGTTTTTATACGATCCTAAATCCTAAATCTTGATTCCCTTGGGCTCTCCACCACCAGGTCCACCACCAGCTTCACCGCCTGGTATTGCTTTTGGCGCTTCAGCTCCGATATCAACTGCGCGACCTTCAGAGACATCTAAACAGATTTTTCGCCATTTTTCAACGGTTTCAACGTAGAGAGGAGCAAATGCTCTTAATGCAGAAGGAACGGCATGTTCCATGTCAATGGTGCAATGCATTAAGATAAGCTCTTCTTTAACAGCGACGCCGACACCGCCTCCACCCATCTGGCCTCCGAGCATGGCCCCTTCCAAAAGGGTTTCGTAAAGCTTTAATCGGGCTTTATCGTCCCTGGGAAGGCCATCAAGCAATGGTGAGTACATGTACAGACGTTTAGAATTTGGCTCATAGGTCAGGTGAAGGGAAAATTCATCATCGATCCCTAGAATACAGGTGTTATTTTCATCGAATTCGAGTCCCTCGAGCCCAAGTTCTTTACCGAATTCTGCTAGGTTTTCCTTAGCATTTTCAAAAGACATATCTTTAACCTCCAAAAAGGATTAATCGTGTGGTTTGAGAACACGACCAACTATTTCATTTCCTAATATTTATCCAAATATGTTGAATATAAGTAAAAATGCAACATCTAATCTTAAAAGTAAACATATTTCCCTCTCATATTTCCCTCTCAACTGCAAATTTTGTATCAAAGGATGAGCATAGCATCGCCATAGGAGTAAAACCGAAATCGGTCCTTCACTGCTTTTTTGTAGGCTTCCACCATAAGATCATGTCCGGTGAAAGCACTAACGAGCATCAGGAGGGTGGACCCGGGTAGGTGGAAATTCGTGAGTAGACTTTGAACGGACTTGAATTTGTACCCTGGATAGATAAAGATGTCCGTTGAACCATTTCCATGTTGTATCGTCCCCTCACTATCCGCTGCGGCTTCTAGAGTCCTACAGCATGTCGTCCCAATACAAATGGTTCTTTTACCTTTGGAAGGAAGGTTCAATTGTCTGGCAGCGTCCTGGCTGATTTGGTATCGCTCAAAATGCATGTTATGTTCTCGGATATCTTCGGTGACGACTGGTTTAAACGTTCCTGCTCCAACATGTAAGGTTATGTGGGTTTGCTTGACTTCTTCCTCTGACAACTTATTGAGTAGGTCCTTGGTAAAGTGGAGTCCGGCTGTGGGTGCAGCAACAGCACCTGGATTTGAGGCAAAAACGGTTTGATATCTTTCTTTATCTACTTCCTCAGAGTTGCGACGAATGTATTGAGGTAAAGGCATCACCCCATGTTCTGCGAGGACTTTGTCAAAGTCTCCCTCATGGGAAAATGCAACCCTCCGAATGCCGCCCTCGAGGGATTGCAATACTGTACAGGAAAAAGAATCGGAGAATTGTATGAGAGTTCCCGGTTTTATTTTCCTGGCGGGTCTTGTAAGGGCATACCAAGTTCCATCATCAAGCTGTTCGGTAATAAAAACCTCTGCTACTCCCCCTGTTCCCCTTTTGCCTAGAAGCCTGGCGGGGATCACTTTGGTATCGTTGAATATTAAGTGATCCCCTTGCTGAAGAAAATTAGCAAGCTCATGAAAAGCTATCTCT
>JAAKFP010000305.1 GCA_011065005.1 Chlamydiota bacterium
GACGGGGCTATCTTGCTTGGTCCCCTAACGGGAACCCTTAAAGCCCATAGCTCAAGTATTTTCTTGAATCAAATACCAAGTTCAGAACTCCTGACCTCATAGGAGGGAAATTCAATAGTAAGGGTTTTGGGTGATCCCAAAAAAGCCGATCTTTTCCCAGATGGTCTCAAGAACACCTCACAAGGGAAGATACCAAAGATTTTGGTTTTTGGAAAAATGGTCTCATCAAAAATTCTCGGGGTCAGGAATTCTGAAATTGTTTAATATCAAAAACCCACGAAGTGGGTCTACAGATAGTAGCCCAGTGCAAGATAGCGCAGCTCTGGGTAAGGTAAAAAAAATAATTGCACCATCGAAGATGGTGCTGGAAAATCAAAAATTTGCAAAGTGTTGGTTATCAAGCATTAAAAAAACTATCAAATCTTTTTAATGAAAATGTTCTGGAACATTCGGGGATGTATTGGTCAATCAAAGGAGCTGAGCAGGTTGCAGCATGAGAATAAAGGGGCATCCACTTCCAACTAGATTACCGTGCACCCCCCATGCGGTGAAGGGGCCCTCCATTGTAAGCGGTTGTGGGCCAAAAGATTGTGCTTATAGATCGTTTTCAACTGCGTTTTTTAGGTTGAAAGTTTGCGTTAATTTATCCCCATCCTTTAGAGGTAAAGGTGAGGGATGAACGTTATGTCAGCTGATGCATTGATCATATTAAAGGGGATGATTGCCGGTTTTTTTTACTCATTCTTCTCTATAGCCTGCATGTTGCTTGTGTCTCTATATGTGACTCAAGACAATCTCTTGAAAACCCCATCGCGTTTCCTACGAGGATGCATACCAAAAGACCCCAGATTCTGTGACCAATAAACATTGATCTCCCCCATTGACGCGAAGATCTGAATGCCTTAGTATCCCCTTTACAAAATACTATTTTCAGTAAGACAAGGAAAAAGATCTATGAGTCATGCACTATCTTCAGCAGCGAGCTACCTGGCCTCCCTTTGGAGGTTAGAACCCACCCAAACAGTTCATACCTTCTCCAGGCAGAGAGATCCCTTTCAGCTAACAACAACTCAATTGGCTACAAGAGCCTTGAATCAGCAGATCAGTGACCTGTTGCCCAGTTGCAGCTTATGCAAAGCAACGCTCCGAGAGACTAAGCAAGGCGAACTCTCTTTTCAGTCAGAGTCAGGAGAGACCATAATCTTTTCGGACGAAAAGACAATGAATCAATGGCTCGCGGATAAAAGCTTGGTCGATATCTGGCAGATCGAAGATCAACGCGTAGGAAGATCCGGAGTTTTTTATAAACTCCAAAGAGCAGGTGCGTATGGATACGATACTTTTGAGACAAGAAATACGCTCTTTGACCAGCTAAGGGAAGATTATGGGGTGTTTTGGAAACTTGAAGATCAAGGGACCAATCAAACATCTTATATTCATTACAAGCCAAGTATCTTTGGTAATCGCTATGTCAATGTCAACCATGAAGATGTAAGCTCTGTAGCCAGTAGCCTGAAGTTCAAGAGTCCTTATCTACCCGCCTCTACCTCTCACGCCTCGGACCGCATTTTTTGGGGTAAAGGGATTACGGCTTGTCTCCTTGGCGGTTTGCTCATATCAGCCGGCCGCTCATGGAGTCAGAGTTCCGGCCAAAACTCTGTCTCAGATGCAATAGCAATGATGTCGGGAACATTGGGTCCGGCGGCACTCAAAGCTGCCGCAGCTTTTCAAATGTCTGCAATAGCTGCAATGAGCACACGAGAGGGCGGAACACTTCCAGGAGCGTTGTTAGCGGGCATGATGTTGTTGCCCAAGCCTGTGAAGGGACAGTCCTTGTGTCCTCAATTAGCGGGAAGTTATGACACGCCTGGCGACGCTCAAGACGTCGTTGTTTCCGGCCTTTATGCCTATGTGGCGGATTATACTTCTGGTCTTCAAATCATCGATGTGAGCAATGTGGCCAATCCCACGCTTGCAGGCTCCTATAATACGCCTTTCTCTGCTATAGACGTCGCCGTTTCTGGCAATTATGCCTATGTGGCGGATGGGTCATCAGGCCTTCAGATCATCGATGTGAGCAATGTAGCCAACCCAACGCGTGCGGGCTCCTATGATACGCCTGGGGGTGCTTCAGGCGTCGCTGTTTCGGGCACTTATGCCTATGTGGCGGATTATACTTCTGGTCTTCAGATCATCGATGTGAGCAATGTGGCCAATCCAACGCTTGCGGGCACCTATAATACGCCTAACTACGCTTGGAGGGCCACTGTTTACGGGAATTATGTCTATGTAGGGGATGGGAACTCCGGTCTTCAGATTATCGATGTGAGCAATGTGACCAATCCCACGCTTGCAGGCTCCTATAATACGCCTGGCGGGGCTGTGGGCGTCGCCGTTTCCGGTAATTACGCCTATGTGGCGGATGGGTCCTCAGGCCTTCAGATCATCGATGTGAGCAATGTAGCCAATCCTACGCTTGCGGGCTCCTATAATACGCCTGGGGGTGCTTCAGGCGTCGCCGTTTCGGGCACTTATGCCTATGTGGCGGATGAGACTTCTGGTCTTCAAATCATCGATGTGAGCAATGTGAGTAACTCAACATTTGCAGGCTCCTATAATACGCCTGACAGTGCTAAAGGCATCGCCATTTCGGGTAGTTATGCTTACGTAGCGGATGGGGGATCAGGCCTTCAGATTATCAGCCTACCTTGCCCCACGAGCAGTAGTTCAACCTCTTCTTCAACCAGTAGTAGCAGTAGTTCAACTACCTTATCGAGTTCTACTACTAGCACACAGATTTCCAGCAGCACAACAACAACCAGTAGTTTCTTAACTTCTTCCAGTAGCACGACAGGTTTGACCGGCTTAACGAATTCAACCAATCCGGTAGCCTCATTCACAAATGCTCCAAGTAGTACTTCCTTCGTCACAGAACCTTCGACCATCAAATTTACAACCAGATATGCTACCCGCCCCACTGTTTCAAATGGCCCTCGTCTGTTATGGCTTGGCTTGCTTGGCGGTGGATTGTGTATTTGCTTGATCGGAGGAGCAGTCTTTATCCTTCGCAGACGACAAAAATCTTCACGTCAGCAAGCAAGTTTACCTGAACTCGGTTCTAATTCAGAAACTCATATCGTGGTTGAATTAAAACCTATGGAAGGAGAAATGGGATCTGCCGATGGAGTAACTCATGAAAGTGGGTATGGCAAAACTTCTGATTTCATGCTCAATGAGGGTGGATACCAGAAAACTCCTGATTTTGTAACCTACGAGGATGCATACCAAAAGAC
>JAAKFP010000306.1 GCA_011065005.1 Chlamydiota bacterium
GTCCTGGGCTGATCCGAATAAAAGATTAAGCTGTATAAAAAAATTTTTTACCTCCTATAGTAACGAAGAGGGTTATATTGGGGATACCCAAATAAGAAGAAGTTTTAAAAATGCGCTAATCGAGTTTTCTGAATTCAACCCCATTGCAGTTATTGGAATCATTACCTTACTAAAGGAAAAATTTGGGCTAGATACAACAGCTGGAATTCATATGCTAGACACTTCTGCAGGTTGGGGAGGCCGCCTGGTAGGTGCGTTAGCTGATCAAAGAGTCATGAGCTATACCGGTTTTGATCCAAACACAAAAATGCGTGAAGCGTATTCCAAGCTTAGTGAAATATATTCCGAACAATCAACAACCGCCGTCCGCATGTTTTGCAAACCTTCTGAAGAGTTAACAAGAAGTGATATTGAGAAAGACGTCGATGGATCGTCAGGCTTCTCTTCTCAGTTTGATTTGTTGCTAACCTCACCACCCTATTGGAACACCGAAAAATATTCTAATGAACCCACTCAATCCTGGAAAAGATACCCTGACTTAACGGACTGGACGATTGACTATCTTTTTCAGACCTTATTTAAGGCAGCTTCATTCCTTAAAATTGGAGGTTTTGCAGCGATTAACATTGCTGACGTTAGGAAAGAAAAACAAATAAAAGGCAAAGTAGAGCTCTGGCAGGCACGAATTTGCGAACCGATGCTTCAGTTTTTAACCAACAACTTACAGATGGACTATCTCGGGTGTGTGGCTTATCCTATTGGAAGCAAAAATGAACCTATGTGGCTCCTCAGAAAAACTTGTGAAGTCCAAACGCCTTTCAACCGTGATAGTCTATTATTAGGCCAGGATGAAAACTGGAAAAAACTGGAAAAGAAAAGCAGCTCAAAAAAGGATATGAAGCGAAAGGTAGAAGTTTTTAACAAAGAAAATCCTGAAGAAAACGGAGTTGAAAATTTTAAGAATCCCATTTCTGCGCATTGGCGAGGTGCCCTTGAACTTCCAAGCAACCACCTCCAGCTCTAAGAACAAATATCGGTGACCTTGGGGAGCTGATTGAGGAAGGCATAGATTGGCATCTTTTGTTTCGCAAGGCGAGCCTTGAGTTGCTGAAGCCCTAAATAATATGCTGTAATGACCATGTATGTATTCGTGTCCGAATACCATTGAACAATGAGATTGAGATATTTCACTTCCTCTTTTCCGTTCACTTCGAAGTAAAAATTGAATCGCTCTTGCTCATTATGGAGCAGTGCTTTTATTTTCTTAGCCAAACACTTCCCCAAAAGGGAAATATTTATCTTATGATCTGCCCCCCTTAGCCCCATCAACCCTCCGATAACCTCCTTCGAGAGCTTAACATCGGTCTTTCCAAAAGTGAGCTTGCGAGGCACTTGTTCTTGAACCTTTTCCACTTCACTTTTCTGAAAAGCAGCTAACCCAGCAAAAAATTCTTCTTTTGTAGTCAAATAAGGACAAATATATTTCGCTCCAATGAAGTCAAGGATTCGCACATTTACAAGTTCAATGATTCGTGGTGGATCAAAAAGAGCGCATATATCCTCCTCGAGCTCCAGCTTTAGCAAAAGGTCCTCCTCCTCCCTAACGAGATGAAAAAACAGTTTTTTTTCTTTAACCATCTCGTTAATTTTGTCCGATTCCAACAAAAGTGCGGACTTCAAAACAGGTTCAAGACCCGACAAATAATCCATTCTTTGAGAAACTCTTTCGGAAGTTCTGATCATTGGATGAATCCCTTCCAATAACCAACACCTTTCTATGTAACCAAACTCTGAAGTAATCATGCGTCGATTATAACACACTAATATTAAGATTTAATTAATGGAAAAACCCAAAAAGAAAAAAGGTAAGCGTTCAGCCAATGCCGTCAACTTAAGAAATAAAATGAAACGCAAAGGCACTAAGGGATCGTATAAAAATAAATTTTACAAATACCTAGATAAAATAGTGTTTTCATCGAGGTAAAATTGTCCCGAAATCTCGTCTATTTAGAAGGAGACATGCCCAAAGAAATATTGTCTAATATCTTTCCTGAAATGATTAACAGCCGGAAAAATTTACAGGATGGGTAAGATGGGAAGGATATAAATGGTTGGATGATAGTATTTAAGAATGCTAAAGTATTTGCCTCATCAATTTCCTTTATCTTTATCCTACCTATCCTTCCCATCCTGATATTGATGAGTTTGGAATAGCCCTGGCTTGGTGAAAGAGGTGAGATTTTTCGGCAATTTTACCTCGGTGAAAACACATTTCCCCCTGGGAATTTGTAAGAATTATTCTTTTATGATCCCTAAGAAAAAAACCTAAATATCTTGGCTTCTTGTATGTTAAAAAAAAGCCGTTTGCACGGCTTAGTCCAAATGTTTTGCCAGAAACAAAACACCTTGGAGTAAGCCGAGCAATCGGCTTTTTGCTGGGAACCGTGCAAACGGCGTTCTTAAGATTCGTCAGTATTACTTCACATTCCCATGGCTTTTAACCTTTCTTGTGCATCTTTAATTTGAGCCTCTAATTCGCCTTTAGCTTGTATTCTAAGTCTTTTGGCTTCTTCACCGGAAATGGTCTCACTTTTGCAGGCCTTTTCAAGATCGGAGAATTTAGAGGCTAGATTTGTGCCGAACCCGCTCACAATGTCCCGAAAGGGAGCAATCGCTTTTTCAGGGGTATTTAGACAACGGTATTGGTAGGCGAACCAATTTCTTGCAAGCACCCCTAAGCCACAGACTACTTCAGTATCAGACACCTTCCTCGTTTCTGGATCGATGGAAATAGAGGCTACATGTATCGGACCTGTTCTAATGATTTTTGTTCCAAAAAATTTTCGTGTTGTAGAATCTATTTTGCCCAGCGTACTTAAAAAATCTCCACCATAGATTTTGCATCCACCAATAATGCTCTTTTCAAAGTCTTGACCGTCTTCTGGAATCTTTAGTGAATTGCCCCAACTACCATTAGTTGTTCCAAGTACGAACCACAAATTTTGAGAATTGTTATACTGCAAAACCCTGTAGGTATTTCGTAATTTATAATGGTCACCCATTTCATCTTTAGACTCAGAAGGAACAGATTTCAGAAAGAGCTTCCACGTTAAGTCACCTTTGACAGGAGGATCAGGATATTGCCGTTTTAACCTGTCTACAAATGCAAGTGCATCCTTGGAATTTGTTTTCAGAACATTGTCGACGTTGTCTAGGAAAGTGGTGATTTGCTTGGCAGGATGAAAATGATCAACTTCGAGGTCTTTTAGGGGGTA